>NZ_JBSFWT010000006.1:0-168163 GCF_053594975.1 Streptomyces sp. NPDC002537 | reverse complement strand
AGGTCGCGGACGTCGATGAACTGCAGCTCCAGGCCGCGCGGGCCGGGTGCCAGGACCGGGCCGCCGCGGGCGACGCGGTTCAGCCACCACGGCAGGCCCCGATGTGATCGGCGTCGGGCACGGTGCGGCGGCCGCGACCGTGCTCGCCCTGGCCACCGGGACGGTCGCGTCACCGGGCGCGCTGCCGGCCGTGTCGGTGGCGGGCGGGCTGGCCGCCGCGGGCCTGGTGTACGCGCTGGCCTGGCGGCGCGGTATGCAGCCGAGCCGCTTCGTGCTGGCCGGGGTGGGCATCGGTGTCGCGCTCTCCGCCGTTGTCCACCTCTACCTCACCGAATCCGAGCTGGACGCCGCCGAGCAGCTCAAGCTGTGGCTGACCGGAAGCCTCAACGGACGCGGCTGGGCCCAGGCGGGACCGCTCGGCTGCGTCCTGCTGCTGTGCCTGCCCGCCCTGCTGTGGGCCAACCGCGTACTGCGGCCGCTCGGCCTGGACCCGGACACCGCCGCCGCGCTCGGCGTCCGCGTGCGACGGACCCAGCTGGGCCTGACCGTACTCGGCGTGGTCCTCGCGGCGAGCGCCACCGGCGCCGCGGGCCCGATCGGCTTCGTCGCACTCACCAGCCCCCAACTGGCCAGACGCGCCGCGCGCACCACCCAACTGCCCCTGATGTGCTCGGCGCTGACGGGATCGGTCGTCGTGGTCGCGGCCGACCTCGCGGCCCGCACGCTGCTCACCCCACTGGAAATCCCGGTCGGAGCCCTGACCGCGCTGGTCGGCGGCCCCTATCTGCTCTGGCTGCTCGGCCGCTCGGGACGAACGGGCGCCGGGAGCTGACCCGGAGCCCCCGGCCGCGCCTGCCGCTCGTCCAGCAGGCGGCCCGGGTGCGTGGTCGAGGAGCGAGCCTCGGACGAGGTCAGATTCACCCGAGCCGCGCGGCCTTGATACCGGCTTCGAAGCGGCTGCGGGCGCCCAGGCGTTCCATGATCGAGGCCATCATCCGGCGGGCCGTGCGGGGTGAGACATGGAGCTTGCCGGCGGCGGACTCGTCGGTGTGGCCGCGGGCCATGAGGGAGAGCAGGGCACGTTCGGGTTCGGCCAAGGGCTCGCCGGTGGCCTTCCGGCCGGTGTCCAGGGGAGTGGACAGGGACCAGGTCTGCTCGAACAGGGCGACCAGCAGGGCGATCAGGCCGGGGTCGGACAGGCACAGCGCTCCCTTGCGGGTGTCGGCCGCGTCGACGGGCACCAGGGCGAGGGCGCGATCGGCCAGGATCATCCCCGGTGGGAGGGCGGCCGCGGTGCGGAACTCACCGCCCCGGTCGGCCAGTCGGCGTGCGTAGTCCCGGGTCGCGGCGTCCTCGCGTGCCCCGTCCGGCGCGATCGTGCGGATAGTGACGCCGCGCTCCAGGGCGTGGGCGTGCCGGGCCGCGTCGTGGGCGGCCGCGGACCGGGGTCCACCGGGCATGATCGTCAGGGTTT
This sequence comes from Streptomyces sp. NPDC002537, assembly GCF_053594975.1. Lineage (NCBI taxonomy): Bacteria > Bacillati > Actinomycetota > Actinomycetes > Kitasatosporales > Streptomycetaceae > Streptomyces > Streptomyces sp. NPDC002537. The sequence goes on along the minus strand of NZ_JBSFWT010000006.1, from coordinate 166,689 downwards.
CGCGGACAGTGCCGCGGGCCAGCTCCCGCAGTCGGCGCCGGACCGCGTCCATGCCCTCCAGCCGCTCGACGCTCCCGCTCGCGGAAGGGCGGCGGCCCGTCCCGGCGAGCGCGTGGACGAACGATCCGTGGCTGCCGGCGATCCCGTCGGCCCTCCGGCCGGGAGACTCCAGCATCTCCCGGCAGGCCTCCGCGTCCGCCGCCTCCAGGCCGAGTGTTGTGAACATGGATTCCCCTTTCGAGACCGGTTCCTCGTACGGGGCAGTTTGCAGGGTCGCGTTCAATGCTGGATCAACGACCGCCCGACCCGCGCCGCCGACCCGTCGGCGGGCCCTCGCACCCCCGGTATCCTGGGACTTTTCGTGGGGGAGGTAGGGAGTCGATGGAATTCCGGCTGCTCGGAGCGGTGTCAGTCGCCACCGAGGCCGGTGATCTTCCGCTCGGCCCCGCCAAGCGGCGCAGCCTGCTCGCCTCCCTGCTGCTGAGACCCAATTACCCGGTTTCGGTCGAACAGCTGATGGCGGCTCTGTGGGACCACGAGCCGCCGCCGCGTGCCCGCGGTGTCATCCAGGGACATGTGTCGCGGCTGCGGACCCTGCTGATCGCGGCCGGTGCCGGGATGTACGGCGTCGAGCTGGCCACTCAGGGCACCGCGTACGTCCTCCGGATGCCGGAAACCCTGTTGGACGCCCACCGCTTCGAGGAACTGGTGGGGCTGGCGCGCAGCCAGCGCGCTCCGGCCGATGCCGTGGCGATGTACCAGGAGGCGCTGTCGCTGTGGCAGGGGCCCGCATTGGCCGACGTGTATCTGAGCCCGCCGCTCCAGGCCGCCGCGCATGAGCTGGAGGAGCTCCGGCTGGCCTCGGCGGAGCAGCTGGCCGTCGGCTACACGCGGTTGGGCGAGCACGCGCGGGCTGCGGCGGTACTGCGCGCGGAGGCGTTCGCCCAACCGCTGCGCGAATCGCTGTCCGCCGCCCTCATGAGGGCGCTCCAGCGGGCGGGGCGCCGCTCGGAGGCACTCGACTGGTTCCACCGGACCCGGCGGCTGCTCGCCGACGAACTGGGGGTCGACCCGGGCCGGGAGCTGACGGACGCCTACGCGGTGGTCCTGCGCGGAGAGGACGACAACGCACCGGAGGCGGCGGCTCCGGCCCCGCCCGTACCCGCCACGGCGCCCGCCTCGCCCCCCGCGCCCGTGGCACCGGCCGCCCTCCACACCGGCACGGCCGACCTGCTGCCGCGCGCACCCCGCGGCTTCCACGGGCGCACGGCCGAACTCGCCGCCCTGTCCCGGGCCGCCACGGGCGAGGCACCCGTCTGCCTGGTCACCGGGCCCGCCGGAGTGGGGAAGACCGCGCTCGTGGTGCAGTGGGCGCACCGCAACCGTGCCGGGTTCCCCGACGGCCGCCTCTACGCCGACCTGCGTGGTTTCGGCGATACGGGCGAGCCCGCCCTCACCGAGGTGCTGCGCGAGTTCCTGCTGGCGCTGGGTGTCGCGCCGCGCCGGATACCGGAGTCGGCGAACGGTTCGGGTGCCCTCTTCCGGTCGCTCGCCGCCGACCGCCGGCTCCTCGTCGTACTCGACAACGTGTCCGACTCGGGGCAGGTCAGACCGCTCCTGCCGGGCGGCCCCCACTCCGTCACCATCGTGACCAGCCGGTACCGGCTGCGCGGGCTGATCGCCTCCGACGCCGCCCGTCCCGTCCCCGTGGACGTACTCGGGCCGGAGGACAGCGCGGCCCTGCTCGCCGGGGTGCTCGGCAGCGAACGGGTACTCGCGGAACCGGCGGCCGCGCGGCGGACGGCCGAACTGTGCGGCGGGCTGCCGCTCGCGCTGCGGGTCGCGGCCGCCAGGCTGGCGGACCGGCCCCACTGGCCGTTGGACGCGATGAACACCGAACTGTCCGACGAGACCCGCCGGCTGCACCTGCTGGACGTGGAGGACACGGGCGTACGCGCGGCGCTGCGCCTCACGGTGGGGCAGCTCCCCGAGCCCGTCGCCCGCCACTTCGCCCATCTGGGACGGCATCCCGGCGCGCACTTCGACCGGTACGCGATGGCGGCTCTGGCGGGCACGGATCCGGCCACGGCCGAGGCCGCGCTGGAGCGGCTGACCGCCGCGCACCTCGTCACGGAGACCGCGCCGGGGCGGTGGACGCTCCATGACCTCGTACGGCTCTACGCGCGCGGCCTGGACGCCGGGCCCGATGCCCTCACGCGCGTACTCGACCACTGCATCGCCACCGTCCTCGCGGCGGCGGCCGCGGCGGCACCCGGCGACGAGGCGTGCTTCGCGCTGCCCGCCGATTTCCACCACCCCTACGGCGTGCGGGAGTTCGCGGACCGGTCCCGTGCCATGGCCTGGTACGCGGCCGAGCGCGAAGACCTCGCCCTGGCGGCGGCCGCGGCCCGCGCCGCCGGGCTGCACAGCAGGACCTGGCGGATCGTCCTGGGGCTGTGGCCGCTGATGGTGTGGCAGGTGCGTGGTGGCTGGACCCCTCTTCTGGAGACCGCGCTGGAGGCGGCGAGGGCCGCCGCCGACCTTTCCGCCGAGTCCCGGGTGCTGGCCCTGCTCGGCTGGGTGCTGACCGAGGAGGGCCGCACCGCCGAGGCGCTGTCGTATCTGGAGGCCGCCCCCGCGCTCGCCGCCCGGGTCGGTGATCTGCAGGGTGAAGCGACCGCGCTGGTCAACCTGTCCTTGGCGCAGGCGGCGCTGGGCGGCCCGGACGAGGCGGCCGAAGGGTGCGTCCGGGCAGCGGAACTGGCGCGTACGGCCGGCGACCGGCACACGGAGCGGCTGGCTCTGCACCACCTCGCGCGGCATCGGCTGAACACCGGGGAATGGCAGTCGGCCCTCGACACGGCGACCGCGGCCATCGACCTCGGCGATGCCTCGGGTGCGCAGTCCTCGTCCGGGGTGTTGCTGCTCACGACGGTGGGAGAGGCGCTGCTGGGGCTCGGTGACCAGGACGGAGGCATCCGGCAGCTCGACCTCGCGGCGCGTGAGGCGGAGTCGTCCGGCTACGACGACGGCGCGGTACGGGCACTCGGCGCGCTGCTGCGGGTGTCGGAGGACGAGGGGTTCCGGGTGCGGCACGACGCGGCGCTGGCACGACTCATGGCACGGACCTGAGCACGCGCCGTCGTACGCCGGTACGTCGGCGGGACGTCGGCCGGGCGTGAGCGGAACGCCGGCGGGCCTGCCCGGACCGGTGCTCACAGCCGCGCTGGGTCACCAGCCCGGCGGCAAGGCCTGCAACTGGAACACCGCCAAGCCCTACGACTCCTGACCCCTCTTCGCCCTGTTCCGCCGCGGCATTCCGTCGACCATACTGATGGGCGTGCCAGGCACTCCGCGGGACGCGTCGGTGATGGTGGACCTGATGCGGTCCGAGCCGGCAGGGCAGATGACGCCGTCGGTGTACGAGACCGCGCGCCTGGTCTCCCTCGCTCCTTGGCTGCCCGGACACGACCGGCGTCTGCAATTCGTGTCGCGCGCCCTGCGCCCGGACGGACTGTGGGAGTGCCGTGACGGATACGCCCTGGTGCCCGGACTCAGCGCCGTGGAAGCCCTGTTGGCGTGCGTCGCGCGGGACGGTCCGCACGCTCCCGGCCACACGCGCACCGTCCCGGCCGCCGTCGACGGTCTCAACGCCCTACGGCCCGTGCTGGAAACGGTTTCCGGGGCGGCCTTGCCGGACACGGTGGCCGCCGAAGTGATCGTTCCCGGACTGGTGGCACGTATCAACGAGCGTGTCACAGCGCTCAGGACCGCGTTCCCCCGGCTGGACATCGCACCGCTGCCGGTGTCCGCCGGGACCGGCGCCGCCGAGCGACCGCGCGCCGGGGTGGGCGGGAAGAACACACACCCGGCCAAGCTGCTGCACACCCTGGAGATCCTGGACGGTCACCGGCCGACGACCGTACGGGTCACCGGCGGGTGCGTGGGTTGCTCACCGGCTGCCACGGCCGCATGGCTCGGCTCCGGAACGGCGACGTCGGCCGGTCCGGATCCCGCCCGCTACTTCGCCGACCTCGACGCGCGGTACGGCGGCCCGGTGCCGAGCGTCACACCGATCACCGTCTTCGAGCGCGCATGGGTCCTGGCCGCCCTTCAGGAGGCCGGGGCCGACCTCGTGTCCCTGGCTCCCGATCTCCTGGACGAGCTGGAGGACGTGATCGCCGACGGCCCGGCGCCGGGCGCTCCGGGCCTGCCGCCCGACGCCGACACCTCGGGCGTCGTCCTGACCGTCCTGGCCCACGCGGGGCGCGTCCGTGCCCCTGGGGTCCTCGACGAGTTCCACAACGGCCGGTACTTCCACTGCTGGACCGGGGAACGGACCCCCTCGCCGACGGCCAACGCCCACGCGATCCAGGCACTGGGCGCCTACCTCCACCACCGTCCGTCCGCGGCCGCCCGCTACGGACCGGTCCTCGACGAAACGGTCCGCTGGCTGGTCCACACGCAGACGCCGCAAGGCTGTTGGACCGACAAGTGGCACTCCTCCGCGTACTACGCCACTTGGTGCTGCGCCACGGCACTGGCCCGTCACGGCGGTCCCTCCGGCCGGGCGGCGGCGTACCGGGCGGCCCGGTGGGTGACCCGCACCCGAGGGGAGGACGGCGGCTGGGGCCGCTGGCAGCAGACATCCGAGGAGACCGCCTACGCGGTCGCCACCCTCGCACTCTTCGGGACGAGCCCGGCCATCGACAGCGGCGCCGCCTTCCTGCACCGCCGGGCCGCCGACACCACCCGGCCCCGGTCGGGGCACCCGCCGCTGTGGCACGACAAGGACCTGTACGCCCCCACCCTCGTCGTCGACGCCGCCATCGCCGCGGCCCTCGCACTCGCCCGTCGCACGGCCCGACCGGCCGGCCCGGACGCCGGCACCGTGTCATGACCGGAGCGCCGCGCAGGTGGTTCCCGCAGACCGACAGCACCTTCGGCAACGCCTTCCTGGCAGGACTGCCGCCCGCCACGCTCACCCAGGTCATCGACCGCGCCGATGTCACCGCGACCGCCCTGCGGAGCTGGGCCGTACCACCGGTCCGTACCACGCTCATCCCAGGGGTCAGCCTGGTCACCGCCGCCACCGCGCGTGACGCGGGCGACCACGAGCGGCTTCTCGCGGCCCAGATCTGTCTGTGGACCTTCGCCGTCGACGACCTTTTCGACGAAGGGCGACTGACCTTCGAGGAACTCCAACAGCGTTGCCACGCCTGGCAGATACTGGCCCGCCACGACCACCTCGGTCCACCGGACGACACACCCCTGTCCGCCGTCCTGCTCGGCATCGTCCGCGAGCTGCGCCGCTATCCGCTCTTCCCCGCCCTGCGCGCCGTGTGGGCCGAAGCGCTCACTGAGGTCCTCACCGGCATGCTGCGCGAACACCGCTGGCGCGACCGGCACCGGTCCACCGGCACACTGCCGTCCCTGCGGGCCTACCGTGTGAACGGCATGCGCAGCATCGGCGGGCCCATATGCCTGTGGACCGTGATAGCGATGCTCGGCGATCCCAGCGTGCCGCACCGCCTCGGCCCGCTGCGCCGACTGGAACGGGCCGCGTGCCTTGCCATACGGCTCGCCAACGACCTCCGTACTCACGAACGGGAGGCGGCACAGGGCGACATCAACGCCGTCACCCTGCACTACGCCGCCGCCCGCCGCACCGGCCAGGGGCACGACCGGGCTCTGTCCACAGCGCGCGCGAACGTGCTGCGGGAGATGCGCGCGGAGCTGGACCGCTGCGCCGCTCTGCGCCCGTTGGTCGCCACCGCCACCGGCGCCCCTGAGGCTCTCCTCACCGAAACGGCCCTCTTCGCCTGCTCCTTCTACGCCGTGCAGGACGTGCGCGACTTCGGACCCCTCGCGCACGCCCCCTCGGCACACTGACCGGCGCTCCGGTCAGCGCTTCTGGAAGCGGGGTTCCGGCCATGCGGTGATCGGTTCGCTGGACGCCGAGTAGATCTCCAGGAGCGACAGATAGCCGTCCTTGGCGAACACCATCACCCCGGCGTCGGCCGGGTCGGTGTACCAGGCGTCCGCGGCCGGATGCTGTGCCCCCGGCGCCGGGGGCACGGACGCGCGGTCCACCGTCAGACCGACCGTCACACAGCCGCATCCGCACCCGTCCGTCACCCGTGCGTGCGGAATCTGCGCGCGCAGCGCTTCGCGCGCCGGATCCGAGCCGCTCAGCAGCGCGTTCAACGTCGCCACCGCGCCCGGCGAGAGGGGCTCAGCCATCGGCCCTCGCCGCCGCACCCTTGAGCGCCCTGTCCCGGACGTGACAGCAGAACTCCGCCGGGTCGCTGTAGTAGCGCCACGGCAGGGCACCGACATAGCCGTCCACCAGCCGGAAGTGTCCCAGGGCCGCCTCATGACGGCCCTGCTTGGTCAGGCAGTAGGCCAGCAGGTGCCGGACCTCCGCGGTCCTGGGGTGGTCCGGCCGTGCCGCGGCGACATCCGCCAGGGCGGCATCGGTCAACGCCGTCATCTCCGGCCAGCCGTAGGCCTCGTCCGGCGCCTCGCCGTCGTTGTGCTCGTACCAGCCGATCAGCGGGAACACCGTCAGCAAGCTGCCGCGCGGGGCCGTCGCCGCGGCCTGCGCGGCGAAGTCGCGGGCGAGTTCGGCGGAGCCGTGCCACTTCGCGCTCCAGTACTGGAGCGCGTGCCAGTGTGCCTCGTAGTGGTACGGGGCGCGGGCGGTGACTTCGGCCCACAACTGGCGCAGCGCCTCGTGCGGGGCGCCCAGGCCCTTGTACAGCGGGATCTGCAGGAGGTACGGGGTGGGGTCGCCGGGCAGGGCGAGGGACGCGGCACGGGCGAAGTCCTCCCTGGCCTCCCGCAGTACCCGGTGGAAGCCGGCGGCCTGCTCGGCGGTGGTGTTCTCGGCCCAGCCCGAGCCGCGGATCTGCCAGGCCAGCGACACCTTCGCGTCCGCGTGGACCACGGCCGCGTCGGGGTCGTCGGGGCGCGCGGCCTGCCAGGCCCGCAGCCAGGTGTCGTCCTCGGCCGCCCGCCGCGCGATGATGCCGACGAGGTAGGAACGGCGTTCCCAGTCGGTGCCCGCGGCGGCGAGCGCCTGCGCGGCGGGCTGCCACTCGCCCCGGGAGAGGGCCGCCAGCACGGTTTCCGCCTCGGGGTCCGGGCCTGCCCGGTCCGTGTTCTGCCGCTCCGGCGGCAGCAGGCCCGCACCGATTTCGGCGGCGATCCTTTCCGTGCGCTTGGTGCGCTTCCTGGATCGCAGCCAGAAGAAGAGCATGGCTGCGACGACGATGAGCGGGAAGATCCCGGGCATGGATTTATGCGGTCCGATCGCTTGTGAGTTCTTGAGTTCTTGAGTTCTTGAGTTCTTGAGTTCGTGCGGTTCGTGGGTTTGTGGTTTGTGGTTCGTGGCTCAGCGAGCGAGGAGAGTCCGCAGCGGCATGGTGTCCGGAGCGTCCGCGACGGCCGCCCGTACCGCGACGGCCACCGCCTCCTCCGTCCCACCGGAGTGCGCGGACCCCGGCAGCCGGAGCCGCGCCCGCTCGGACCAGGACAGCTCCCAGTACGCCCCGGCCTTCTCCACCAGGGCCAGCTCCGCCAGCCGGCACATCCCGGCCTCCAGCGCCGGCCGCAGGAACTCCCGTGCCGCCCGGCCGGTCGCCCGTGCCGCCTCCGTCGACTTGGGCAAGTGGCCCGCGATCAGCCACAGTTGTCCCGCGTCGGCGGAGTCCAGCAGCGCCGCGAGATCCCCCGATGCGCTGCCCGAGGCCACCCCCGCCGTGGCCAGTGCCGTCCGCAGCGGCTCGGTCTCCGCCACCGCCAGCGCGTGCATCCCCCGGTGCGCCAGCTCCGGCCAGTCCGCCCGCTCCATGGCCAGCGCCTCCGGTGCGAGGAGGACGTCCTCCAGTTCCACCAGCACCCGCCGGACATCGCGCAGCAGTGCCAGCGCGGGCCGCGCCGGGGCCGCCGCCGGACCGCTGTCGGGCATCGCCTCGATCAGCCGCACCCGCTCGGCCACCGGAGGATGCGAGTCGTACGGGGACTCCTCGCCGGGCGGCAGTTCACCGCGCAGCTCCGCCAGATCGGACCGGCGCCGCGGGTCGGCGAGCAGATGGCGCAGGCCACCGAAGACCTCGCCGCGCGGCGGAAGGAGGCCCGCCTCGACGCCCAGCAGGGCGTACCGGCTCTGGTAGAAGTCGTGGGCGGCGTCCAGGGCCCCGATCTCGCGCAGCGCCGAGGCCGTGGCGTCCCGGCCCGCGACCCGGACCGCCATCCGGTCGGCGGCGAGTTCCTGCTGCCGGCCCACGCTGCTGGTGGACCGCAGGTAGAACCGTGCGTACGCCTGGAACGGCTTGGCCGTCATCCGGTACCCGAACCCGGCGCCCCGGGTGTCCACGTCCTTGGCCTTCCTGCCCCTGCGCAGACGCCTGGCGGCCGCCTTCTCCTGCCGGGACCGCTCCTTGCCGATCCGCTTCTGTTCCTGCTCCCGGAAGGCCGCCACGGTCCGTATCACGCAGTCGCGGCCCCGCCGGGTGATGCCCGCGAGGCGGGTGTCCGCGTTGCCGTAGTGGCCCAGCTCATGGGCGATGACGGAGTGCAGCTGAGGCTCGGTCAGGCCGGTCAGCAGCGGCACGCCGAGGTACAGGCGGCGTCGGCCGGGCAACAGGCCCAGCAGCCGGGCGTCCTCGGAGACCGCCGCGTTCACCTCCCCGGTGAGGAGGATCTCGTCGGGCGCACGGGTCCCGGACCGGTCGGCCAACGAGCGTACGGTGCGCCACAGTTCGGGTTGCCCGGTCTCGGTGACCGGCAGCGCCTCCTGTTCGTCCCCGGCACCCGTGCCCAGCGTGAAGACGCCGCGCAGGACCGGGAATCCCAGGAGGGCGGAGATCACGGTCACCTTGATCGCGGCAGGGGCCGGCGCCCAGATCCAGGCCGCCGCATCGGCCCCGGCGAGCACGCCGAGCACGGCGAGGGCAACCAGATAGAAGCCGGCCAACAGTACGAGCGCGCGCACTGCGCGCGGAGACGCACCCACGGAGCAGAGTCCCCCACATTCAGAAAAATCAGAGCGGGAGGATCATATGTGCGAATCGCACGCGGACCGGATCATTTTCGCCGACCGCCGAATGGCACCACGGAGTCAACAGCGGCGGTGGGCCACATACCGGCCCAGCGCCTCCAGCAGCTCCAGCCCCGGGCCGGCCAGGTCCACATGCCTCAGCCGTTCCCGGGCGCGGGCGAGCTGGGCGGCGACGACATCGTCCGTACGGGCCCTCGCCCCGGTCCGGTCGATCAGCTCCATGGCCGTGCGCACCTGCTCATCCGTCAGCCGACCCGGCAGGGCGTAGAGGCCCGCGAGGCGTTCGGCGTGCCGCCCACGGGCCGCCAGCGCCAGGACGACGGGCAGAGACTTCTTGCGCGTCCGGATGTCGGAGCCGACCGGCTTTCCGGTGACGGCCGGGTCACCCCACACACCGAGCACGTCGTCGGTCAGTTGCAACACCATGCCGACATGACGCCCGTACCCCGCCAGAGCGTCCACGGCCCCCGCGTCCCCACCGCCCAGCAACGCGCCCAGAGCGCAGGAGCACTCCAACAGGGCGGCGGTCTTCGCCCCCGCCATCGCCAGGTATTCCCGCACCGAGACCGTCGCACGGTCCTCGAAGTCGACATCCCAGGCCTGCCCGTACGCCAGCTCGCGCAAGGTGTGCGCCAGCCGGAGGGAGGCCGGGCCGCGGCGGTGCGGGGAGCGCAGGAGCACGTCCCAGGCCAGTGCCAGCAGGACGTCACCGGTCAGCAAGGACCGACCGGTGCCGAACCTGGTCCAGGCGGCCGGACGGTGCCTGCGCCGGACGTCGCGATCGATGATGTCGTCGTGCAGGAGCGAGGAGTTGTGCACCAGCTCCACCGCCACCGCCGCGGGAAGACTGTGCCGCGCCTGCCCGCCGACCGCCGCGGCAGCCGCCAGGACCAGTGCGGGACGCACCGCTTTCCCCGCACCGCGGGCAGCACCGCCGGGCTCGTCGGCCAGCCCGCACTGATATGCCGCTACCGCCGCCACCGACGGCGGGAGTGTGGCCAAGGCGTCCCGGAGCGGCAGCTCCAGCAGCCCACGGGCCGATGCGAGCAACCACATGGCGGCCCGCGACCCGGCCTCGGCAGGCTCGACCGTCATGGGCCGACGTAGCCGGAACCCAGTCGGCTCATCACCTGGCTCCACACCCTGGCGGGAACCGTGTCGAGCGCCGACTGCAACAGCGTGACACCCACCGTCACCGCCGCGTCGGTACCCGCCGGCCCCGCGAACCCGTACATCCGACGGGCCCAGGCGGGCAACAGCGCATAGGCCGCGGCGGCCGTCGCCATCCACGGCGGATGGGCTACGTTCAGACCGGGCGCGTGTTCCGTACGGGGAAACGCGACGAACGACGCGGCCTCGCGTGCCTCCGGCGTCATCCGCAGGTGCGGCATCATCCCCGTGAAGTAGTCCTCCACCTCGCTCACGCTGCCCGGCACTTCCGCGGCCCGGAGGCCCACGAGTTCGGCACGTACCCGCTGCTCCTGGTAGAAGCGGTCCTTCTCCGCGCCCGAGAGGGACACGGCGCCCGAACGGGTGGCGACGTGCAGGTACGACTCGACTTCCGCCATGTGCACCCACAACAGCAGGTCGGGCCCGTCCACGGGAAACTCTTCCCCTGTCCGCGGATCGCGCCCCTTCAGCCGCCCGTGCACGGCACGCAACCGCGCCCCCGCCGCCTGTGCCGTCTCCCGGCTGCCGTGCGTGGTGGCCCAGACGTACTGGACGATGGTCATCAGCCGCTCGACCGGATCCCCCTTGTACCCGGCGATCTGCGCCTCGGCCGCCGCCGCCCGCGGGTGCAGTGCCTGCAGCAGCAGGGAACGCAGGCCGCCCAGGCCCACGATGGGCTTGACCATGACCCGGCGAATGACGCTCTCCGGAGGGAACAAGGCCTCGTCGTCCCGTAGCACCGTGGCCACCTCCCGACATCAGTGGAATTCTTTAGCGGTGGGCCGTCCTGGAGGTCCGGGCGGAAAACATGATGACACGATGGCGACGGCGATCCGCGGCTCCCCGGGACCTCGGTGTGTTCCGGGGAAAAAGGCTTCGTACCGCGAAGGTCTCCCGTCGATGTCAGCGTTTGTCGCGCTGGCCTCGGGCGATTTGTTCGGTGGTCCTGTCGGCGCCGATGCGGCGTTGGACGGCCGCGGACAGGCTGGGGGCGATGCCGCCGATCAGGGCGGCCAGGCGCAGGTTCAGCGGGGCCACGTCCACCTCGGCGAGGTTGTTCTCGACGGCCCGTACGGTCGCGCGGGCCACGTCCTCCGGTGAACGGGTGCCGATCCCGCGCGGCAGGGTCGCACCGGAGTCGGCGAACATGCCCGCGTCCCTGATGAAGCCGGGGAACACCGTCGAGACACCGACGCTGTGGGGCCGCATGTCCTCTCGGAGCGCGAGGGCGAAGCCGCGCATCCCGAACTTGGTGGCGTTGTAGAGGGAGGCCCGCCCGGACGCGGTCTTGCCGGAGAGCGAGGAGACGAAGACCAGGTGACCGCGGCGGCGGGCGGCCATGCGTTCCCCGGCCAGCTTCGCCATCACGATGGGCGCGCGGAGGTTGACGTCGAGCGCGCGGTCGATCTCGCCGACGGAGTAGTCGGCCAGCAGACCGCTCGCCGGCAGCGCGGCGTTGGCCACGAGTACGTCGATCTCGCCCGCCGCGTCCAGGAGTTCCTCGACCGCGTCCCGGTCGGTCAGATCGGCGGGTATGGCCCGGCCGCCCAGCTTCTCGGCCAATGGTTCGAGCAGGTCCGCGCGGCGCCCGGTGAGCACCACCTCACCGCCGCGGGCGGCCAGGCCCACCGCCAGCGCCCGCCCGATCCCGCCGGAGGCCCCCGTCAACAACACCTTCGCGCCGAGCAGATCCATGTCGGATACTCCTGTCCTGGGTACGTCTGGATGCGGACGTCACACATCCGCCGGAGCGGATGGGGAGACGCGGCCGGTCTCCGAGTGGTGCTCCTGGTCCGGGACTTCGGGCCGGGCGCCGTAGCACACGTGGAGCGCGAGCCGAGGAACGGCGTGAACTCCCGGACGCCGAACGGCAGGGGAACCCCGGCGATGGAGAGGGGACCGTGACCACGCATGCCCCCGTCCTCGCGCACGTTACGGCCGCCGGTCTCGTGCGAATGTTCCGGGGCTCGCCCATGCGATGCTGCCCACGGTCGGCCCCCGGGACACCGGCCGGCGTCCGGCACGGCGCGCGTGACCACGGGGGACAGCCGGCCCAGGAGCACTGACCGCGGAGGCGGGCCACCGCCGTCGTGCGATGCTGGTGGGTATGACCCTGGAGGACCTGGTACGGCTGCGGCGCGCGCGGGACGTGATGGACCGCGACTACGCGCGGCCGCTGGACGTTCCGGCGCTGGCGAACATCGCCCTCATGTCCCCTGGGCACTTCTCCCGCAGCTTCCGCGCCGCCTTCGGGGAGACGCCCTACAGCTATCTGATGACCCGCCGTGTCGAGCGGGCGAAGGCGCTGCTGCGGCGGGGCGACATGAGCGTCACGGAGGTCTGCCTCGCGGTCGGATGCACCTCGCTGGGGTCGTTCAGCTCGCGCTTCACCGAGCTGGTCGGCGAGAGCCCCAGCGCCTACCGTGCCCGCCGCCACGAGGCCGGCGCCGCGATCCCGGCGTGCATCGCCAAGATCCTCACGCGACCGGTCAGGAACAGCGCATCGGTCAGGATCGGAGAAGCGGAATCCACCGCCGCCTCGTAGCGTCGGAGGCATGGACATCAAGCTTTCACAGTGCTTCATCGCAGTCGACGACCATGACAAGGCGCTCGCCTTCTACCGCGACATCCTCGGCCTGGAGGTGCGCAACGACGTCGGGTTCGAGGGAATGCGCTGGGTGACCGTCGGCTCACCCGCGCAGCCGGACGTGGAGATCGTCCTCGAACCGCCTCTCGCCGACCCCAATGCCTCGCCGGCCGACAGGCAGGCGATGGCGGAACTGCTGGCCAAGGGCATGCTGCGCGGCGTGATCTTCTCCACCGACGACTGCGACGCCACCTTCGAACGCATCCGGGCCGCCGGCGGGGAGGTGCTGCAGGAGCCGATGGACCAGCCGTACGGCGTCCGCGACTGCTCCTTCCGCGACCCGGCCGGCAACATGCTCCGCTTCAACCAGCCCCGCAAACGGTAGGACAACCGCGGCCCGTGGCCGCCCCGCGCGGGCCGGGGCCCGGGGGATCCACGGGCCGGAGCGGCCCGGATACCTTGCTCTCGCGCCGGGCACGGCACCGGCCGACGAAGCGGAACCGTATGCACTGCCCGAAGCCGGTCGGATCGGGCCGGGCGACGCCGACGGAGGCCGCGAAGGCGGCCGCCCGACAGATGGAGACACGATGGGCAAGGCCAAGAGGACGGACGCGCAGTCGCCCGCGCCGCACGTCGCCGACAGCCACGATCTGATCCGCGTGCACGGCGCGCGCGAGAACAACCTCAAGGACGTCAGCATCGAGATCCCGAAGCGCCGGCTGACGGTGTTCACCGGCGTCTCCGGCTCGGGCAAGAGCTCGCTGGTGTTCGACACGATCGCCGCGGAGTCGCAGCGGCTGATCAACGAGACCTACAGCGCCTTCGTGCAGGGCTTCATGCCGACGCTCGCCCGGCCTGAGGTCGACGTACTCGAAGGGCTGACGACCGCGATCATCGTCGACCAGCAGCGGATGGGCGCCGACCCCCGCTCCACGGTCGGCACCGCCACCGACGCCAACGCGATGCTGCGCATCCTCTTCAGCCGGCTCGGGAAGCCGCACATCGGCTCACCCCAGGCGTTCTCCTTCAACGTCGCCTCGATCAGCGGAGCGGGCGCGGTCACCCTGGAGCGCGCCGGGCAGACCGTGAAGGAGCGTCGCAGTTTCAGCATCACCGGCGGCATGTGCCCGCGCTGCGAAGGCCGGGGCACGGTCACCGATCTCGACCTCACCCAGCTCTACGACGACTCCAAGTCGCTCGCCGAGGGCGCGATGACCGTCCCCGGCTACAAGGCGGGCGGCTGGAACCACCGGCTCTACAGCGAGTCGGGCCTCTTCGCCCCGGACAAGCCGATCCGCAAGTACACCAAGAAGGAACTGCACGACTTCCTCCACCGCGAGCCGACCAGGATGAAGATCGCGGGCATCAACATGACCTACGAGGGGCTGATCCCGCGGATCCGGAAGTCGATGCTCTCCAAGGACCGGGAGGCGATGCAGCCGCACATCCGGGAGTTCGTGGACCGGGCGGTCACCTTCACCACCTGTCCCGAGTGCGACGGAACCCGGCTCGGCGAAGGGGCCCGGTCGTCGAAGATCAAGCGGATCAGCATCGCCGACGCCTGCGCGATGCAGATCAGCGACCTGGCCGAATGGGTCCGCGGCCTCGACGAGCCGTCGGTGGCGCCGCTGCTCGCCACGCTGCGGCAGACCCTCGACTCGTTCGTGAAGATCGGCCTCGGCTATCTCTCGCTCGACCGGCCGTCGGGCACGCTGTCGGGCGGCGAGGCACAGCGCGTCAAGATGATCCGCCACCTCGGCTCCTCGCTCACCGACACCACCTACGTCTTCGACGAGCCCACCATCGGCCTGCACCCCCATGACATCCAGCGGATGAACGACCTGCTGCTGCGGCTGCGGGACAAGGGCAACACGGTGCTCGTCGTGGAGCACAAGCCGGAGACGATCGCGATCGCCGACCACATCGTCGACCTCGGCCCCGGTGCCGGTACGGCGGGCGGCACCGTCTGCTTCGAGGGCACCGTCGAGGGACTGCGGGCCGGCGGCACCGTCACCGGCCGTCATTTCGACGACCGGGCCACCCTCAAGGAGACGGTGCGCAAACCCACCGGCACGCTGGAGATCCGCGGCGCGACGACGCACAACCTGCGCGACGTCGATGTCGACATCCCGCTCGGGGTCCTCGCCGTCGTCACCGGCGTCGCCGGCTCCGGCAAGAGCTCGCTCGTGCACGGATCACTGCCACACCGGTCGGAGGCGGCCGGCGAGGGTGTGGTGTCGGTCGACCAGGGCGCGATCCGCGGCTCGCGACGGAGCAACCCGGCGACGTACACCGGACTCCTCGACCCGATCCGCAAGGCGTTTGCGAAGGCCAACGGCGTGAAGCCGGCGCTGTTCAGCGCCAACTCCGAGGGCGCCTGCCCCAACTGCAACGGCGCAGGCGTCGTCTACACCGACCTGGCGATGATGGCCGGCGTCGCCACCACCTGCGAGGAGTGCGAGGGGAAGCGGTTCCAGGCATCGGTGCTGGACCACCACCTCGGCGGCCGCGACATCAGCGAGGTGCTGGCGATGTCGGTGACCGAGGCCGAGGAGTTCTTCGGTTCCGGTGAGGCGCGCACGCCGGCCGCGCACCGCATCCTCGGCCGGCTCGCCGACGTAGGGCTCGGCTACCTCAGCCTCGGCCAGACGCTCACCACGCTGTCCGGCGGCGAACGGCAGCGGCTCAAGCTGGCCACCCACATGGCGGAGAAGGGCGGCGTCTACATCCTCGACGAGCCGACCGCCGGCCTGCACCTCGCCGACGTCGAGCAACTGCTCGGCCTGCTCGACCGGCTCGTCGACTCCGGCAAGTCGGTCATCGTCGTCGAGCACCACCAGGCGGTCATGGCACACGCCGACTGGATCATCGACCTCGGCCCCGGCGCGGGCCACGACGGCGGCACGATCGTCTTCGAGGGCACCCCCGCCGACCTCGTCGCCGCCCGCTCCACCCTCACCGGCGAGCACCTCGCGGCCTACGTCGGCGCCTGACCGGGGGCCACGCGGACACCACGGGCACCGTGGGACGAGTCAGCCTGCCGTACGGGTTCCCAGCCGCTCGTGGACCAGCCGCGAGAATTGCGTCAACGTGCGGGGGCCGCCGATGAGTTCGGTGGGGGAGAGCTGGACGCCGAAATGCTCGCGGGTGCGCAGCAGGAACTCGGTGCTCATCAGGGAGTCCAGACCGAATTCCTCCAGTCGGCGGTCCGCGTCCAGTTCGGCCGGGTCGGCGCGCAGGACGGTGGCGAGGAGCCGGGTCAGGGTCTCGGTGACGGCGCCTACGGCCTCGTCGGGGGACATCGCGGCCAGGTGACGCAGGAACTCCTCGTGGGTGTCGTCCGATTCCGCGGCACCGGCCGGGATCAGGGCGGCGTGGCGCGGCGCCGCCAGGGCCGGGAGGACACGGCGGGCGCGGCCCCAGTGGTAGCGGCCGACGCCGGAGACGCCGGTGCCCGTGGCGACGAGGTGGTCGGCGGCCGCGAACGCCTCGGCGGGAGCGACGGGTTCGAAGCCGAGACCGGCCATGGCGGCGCCCAGGTCGTTGCGGGCGACGTACCCCGTTCCGGAGATCGGCCCCCAGGCGATCGCGGTGCCGGCGCGGCCGGTGCGGCGGCGGGCGCGGGCGCGGGCCTCCAGGTAGGCGTTCGCGGCGGCGTAGGGCGCCTGCCCGGGGTTTCCGATGCTCGCGGCGACCGAGGAGTACAGCAGGAACAGGCCGAGGTCCGGATCGCGGTCGGCGGTGAGGCGCTCCAGGACATCGGCCCCGGTGATCTTCGGGGCGAGGACCGCGGCGAACCGCTCGTCGGTCAGGTCGGCCAGCAGGGCGTCGTCCAGGTGCATGGCGCAGTGGACGATCCCGCGCAGGCGGTGCCCGGTGGCGTCGACTGCCGCGATGACGCTCCGCACGGCAGCCTCGTCGGTGACGTCGGCGGCGTAGGCGGTGGCGTCGGCACCGCGCCCGGTCAGCCGGGCGAGGACCTCGGCCGCCTCCGGCGCGTCCGCGCCGCGCCGGGAGAGCAGCGCCAGATGCCGGGCACCCCGGTCGGCGAGCCATGCTGCCGTGGCGGCGCCGAAGCCGCCGAGCCCGCCGGTGACGAGGTAGGTGCCGTCCGGATCCAGGACGGGGACGGCGGGGGCGGGTTCGACGGGCACGGGCTCGTCCAGCGGGTCGAAGGAGACGACCACCTTGCCGGTGTGCTGGGAATGCTGGAGCAGTCGGAACGCCTCGTCCACGCGGGCGGCGGGGTGGACGGTGTGGGGAAGCGGACGGTAGGCGCCGCGGACGATCCGTTCCTCGGCCTCCCGCAGCAGGGGCGGGCACCGCAGAGGGTCGAACACGACACTGTCGAGGTTGAAGCCGAGGAAGGTGAGGCTGTGGTGGAAGGGGCGCAGCAGGATCGGATTGTTGAGGAAGATGTCGCGTTTGCCGAGTTCGATGAAGCGGCCGTTGGGCCGCAACAGGTCGAGTCCATGGGCGATGGCCTCCCCGCTGAGGGAGTTGACGACGATGTCGACACCCCGGCCACCGGTCAGTTCCCGTACGCGCGGGACGAAGTCCAGGCTGCGCGAGTCCAGGACGTGGGCCGCACCGAGGGTGCGCAGCAGGTCACGCTTGGTCTCGGTGCCCGCCGTGGCGATGACGTGGAGGCCCAGGTGCCGGGCGCTCTGGAGGACGGCCAGGCCGACCGCCCCGGCGCCGCCGTGCACCAGGACCGTCTCGCCGGGGAGGGGCCGGGCCTGCTCGACGAGGGTGTGGTGGACGGTCAGGAACGCCACCGGGAAGGTCGCGGCCTCGGCGCAGCTCATCCCGTCCGGGACGCGCAGCGACGCGGCGGCCGGTGTGACGGCGTGCGAGGCCAGCGACGCGACCATCGGGCCGAACACCCGGTCGCCCGGTGCGAACGTCGTGACTCCGGGGCCTGCGGCGCGGACGACGCCCGCGCAGTCGGTGCCCAGCCCGCGGCTGAGGGGGGTGCCTTCGACGGCCTCGGGCGGCAGCAGCCCGTTGGCCCGCATCGGATCGCGGTAGTTGAGGCCGACGGCGCGGACCTCGACGAGGATCTCACCGGGGCCCGGACGCGGTGGTCCGGTCCGGCGCCAGACGAGTCGGCGGGAGAGCCCGGGATCGCGGACCTCCAGGACGTACGGGGCGCGGTCGGGGGCGGCGTCGGGGCGGTCGGCCGGGCGCTGGAGCTGCCGGGGGACGAAGCGTCCGCCCCGGGTGAGGACGATCTCGTCCTCGTCGCCGGGCACGAGGAGTTCGTGGGCCAGCCGACGGGCGTCCGCGGCCGGGGCGTCGGAGCGGTCGAGGGAGATCCGGCGCAGGCGCAGGCCGGGGTGCTCGTTGGCCAGGACGCGGGCGGCTCCCCACACCGCGGCGTCGGCGGGGTGGGCGGGGCGCTCGGGCGCGGGGAACAGCCCGCTGGGGCGGGCGACCAGCCACACTCCGCCGATCGCCCCGGAACGGGCGGCACTCAGCGAGCGCAGGACCGCGGCGCGACGGGTCGTCAGGGCGACGACCTCCGCGGAGGCGTCCGCGGCGAGCAGCAGGACGACGCCGGGCGTGGCGCCCCCGGAGGGCAGGGCGGCGTCCCAGGCGGCCGGGTCCACGGGAGCGGCGACGACGGTGGCCCGGCCCAGCAGCTCGGACAGCGCACGGGCGAGGGGGATCTCGTCGGAGGTCTCGGTCACGACGAGCCAGGCGGCGCCCGGTTCCGGTGAGGGCGGTGCGGGCCCGTCCGCGGGCGGACGGTCGGCGGCCGCCAGCAGGACGGAGCGGTCCTCGGTGCCCGTGCGCACCGCGCCGGTGAAGCCGCACGCGGCCAGCAGCGGCGGCCACTTCTCCCGGGCGAGCAGCCGGGTCTCCGGGCGCAGCCCGTGGTCGCCGCGCTGCCAGAACGCCTCGGTCGCCCCGAGGAGCAGGGCCGTACGCCAGGCGTCGTGCGGCTCCGTGGCCAGCAGCAGACCGCCGGGGGAGAGGAGGGCGCGGACGTGCCCCAGCGCGGCCGTCAGGTCGGCGGCGGTGTGCAGCGCGTCCCCGGCGACGACCAGGTCGAAGCCGCCGTCGGGGAAACCCTGGGAGAGCGGGTCCCGGTCCAGGGCGAGGACGCGGTACTCGACGAAGTCGTGGTCGGCGAAGCGGTGTTCGGCCCGCGCGAAGCCGGTGGCCGTGGCGTCGGTGCAGGTGAAGCGGGTGCGGTCGGCCGGTAGCAGGGGCAGCAGGGCCGCGGTGAGGGCGTGGGTGCCGGCGCCGGTCTCCAGCACCCGCAGCGGGCGGTCCCCGGGCCACCGCCGGACGACCTCGGCGACGAGCGCCATGACGACGCGATGGGTGAAGCGGCGGGCGGGCGCGGTCGCGTGGAACTGCTCGAGCGTGGGGTCCCCGGGTGGCAGGAGCTCCGCCGCCTCGGTGGTGCCGCGCAGCACATCGGGCAGGTGGCGCAACTGCCGGTTGACCAGGACGGTTTCGGCGGCGCAGGCCGGGTGGTCCTGCACCAGGTTCCGCAGCAGCTCACCAGTGCGCGGCGCGGTGCGGACGAGCCGCCACCGGTCGTCGTCCACGGGCTCGGCCAGCCCGTGGCGCACCACGAGCGGGAGCATCAGCCGGACCAGGCGCCGGTGCTGGGGTCGCAGGCCACCGGCCATGAGGTCGCCCGGGGAGAAGGCGGCGGCCGGGTCGGTGAGCAGCCCGGCGAGGGCGGCCGCCCAGCAGTGGGCCCCGGCCTCCTCGGCCGCGGTGGCGCAGCGGTCGTGGCCGCTCTCGCGCAGCGCCGCACGCGCCGCGGCGACGCGGTCCTCGACGGCCGCCAGCAGGGCGGCGGGCGGCGGCAGCGGGGAAGGGGCGGCCGGGGACAGGGGGAGCGGTGCGGCGCGCAGGACGGTGCGCTGGACGGTCACCGGCGTGTGGTCGGTGTTGTCCATCCGGCGGGTGCGGCAGCCCTCGATCTGTGCCGTGACGGTGCCGTCCTCGTCGGCGTAGACGATGTCCCAGCAGAACTCGTTCTCGGTGCGGGCACGTTGGCGCAGGTGCACGAAGCCCGCCGGCGCGGGGGTGCGCCAGACCCGTACCGCGCCGAACACCGACGGCAGGTAGGCCCGGCCGCTGTCCATCCACTCCTCGACCAGCGCGACGGTGGCCTGGAGCGGGCCGTCCAGCACCACGGGGTGGACCGTGTACGGGGCGCCGGGCTCCTCGTGCCGGTAGGAGGCCAGCAGCTCGCCCTCGCCCACGTGCACCTCGCCCAGCAACTGGAAGGCCGGTCCGACGCCCAGGCCGACGCGGTGGCAGGTGCGGTAGAAGTCCGGGGCGGCGACCGTACGGGGACACCGCGCGAGCAGCGCCACCGGGTCCAGCGGGGCGGGGGCCGCCCCGAGCAGGGTGCGGACCTCGGCACGCACCACCGCCTCGCACGCGCCGCCGCGGCCCTGGCTGCTGCTGATGGTCAGCGCGCCGTCGTCCGGGGTCACGGAGGTCTGGAGGCGTACGCCCTCCGGGTCGGGCCAGCCCAGGGCCAGTGGCCGGACGATCTGCAGATGCCGCACCTCCACGGGCCGCCCCAGCGCCAGCCGCCCGGCCGACAGGGCCATCTCCAGATATCCGGCGGCCGGCATCAGCACCGTCCGCGCGATCCGGTGGTCCCCCAGCCAGGGCACCGACTGCGGTTCGACGGTGCCCTCCCACAGCGCGTGGGGCGCCGGGAGCCGCTCGCCCAGCAGCGGATGGTCGAGCAGACCGGTGCCACTGGTGCGCATGACCATGTCCTGCGGGGCTCCGTGCCAGAACCGCTCGCGCTGCCACGGGTAGGCCGGCAGGTCGGCCACCCGGCCGGGGGCGGGAAAGTACACCGGCCAGTCCATGGCCGCACCCGCCGCGATCACCTCGGCGACGGCCGCGGCCGCCTCCCGCGGCCCGTCGCCGGCACGGCGCAGGGTGGGAACGTAGACGGCGTCAGTGCGACGCAGATAGGGGCGGAGCACCGGGTGCGGGCCGATCTCCACGAGGATGCCCGCGTGTTCCGCGACGACGTGGGCGACGGCCGCGGCGAAGCGGACCGGTTCGCGCACGTTGCGCCACCAGTAGTCGGCCGTCAGCGCCTCCCCCGGCAGCGGGGCGCCGGTGACGGCGGAGACGAACGGGACCCGGGCCGCCACCGGGGCCAGTCCGGCCAGCGCGGCCCGCAGCGGATCCGCGATCGGGTCCATGGCCCGGCTGTGGAAGGCGTAGTCGAGGTCCAGCTCACGGAAGAAGACACCCTGGGCGCCCAGTTCGGCGCCCAGGTCCGCCAGGGCCTGCGGGTCGCCCGCCACGGTGACGTCCCGGTCGCTGTTGATCCCGGCCAGCTCCAGGGCACCCTCGTAGCGGGCCAGCGCACCGAGAGCCTCCGCCTCGGACAGCCCGACGGCCGCCATCCGGCCGGACCCCGCCGTCGCCCCCTGGGCGCGGCTGCGTTCGGCGATCACCCGGGCCGCGTCGTCCAGAGTCAGCGCCCCGGCCACGTGGGCGGCGGCCACCTCGCCGACGCTGTGCCCGATCACCGCCGAGGGGCGCAGCCCGCGCGAGGCGAACAGCGCGGCCGAACCGATCTGCACGGCGAACAGGACGGGCTGGGCGACCTCGGTACGCCGCCAGGCCGCCGCGTCGGGCCCGGCCAGCTCCCGCGCCACCGACCAGCCCAGATACGGGGCCAGGGCGGCATCCGCCTCCTCGACGGCGGCCCGGAAGACAACGTCGGCGGCCAGCAGGTCCGCGGCCATGCCCGGCCATTGCGAGGCGTTGCCGGAGAAGACGTACGCCACCGTGCGCCGGTCGGCCGTACGGGCCAGCGCTCCGGTGGCGGGCGTCCCGGCGAGAAGCCGGTCGAACTCCTCCGCCGCCCGCTCCGGCCCGTCGGCGAGGACGGCCGCGCGGTGCGAGTGCGCGCTGCGCCGCAGGGTGGTGGTGCGGGCCAGATCGTAGAACTCCTCGGGCGCGGCCTCGCGCAGCCGGGCCGAGACCCGCGCGGCCAGCTCCCGCAGCGCCGCGGCCGAACGGGCCGAGACCACGACCGGCAGGGTGCCCCCGGTGCGCGGTCGGCGGTCCGGCGGGGCGGGTGGCGGGGTGAGGACGGCGTGGGCGTTGGCCCCGCCGAAGCCGAAGGAGTTGACTCCCACCGCGGCCCGCTCGCCCAGGCGCAGCCCGACGGGTTCGACGGTGGGGGCGAGGCCCAGGCCCGCGAAGTCGATGGCAGGGTTGAGCGGGTGGGCGTGCAGCGTGGCCGGGGCCGTGCCGTGCCGCAGCACCAGCAGCGCCTTGAACAGGCCCGGCATCCCGGCGGCCGGTTCCAGGTGGCCCACGTTGGACTTGACCGAGCCGATCGGCAGCGGCCCCCGCGTCCGGCGCCGCCCCAGGGCCCGCCCGACGGCGGCCGCCTCCGCCGGGTCGCCGGCCGGGGTGCCGGTGCCGTGCGCCTCGAAGTACACCAGGTCGTCCGGCGCCACCCCCGACCGCTCGTACACCGTGCGCAGCAGCGCTTCCTGGGCGTGGGAACTGGGCAGGGCCATGCCCGGGGTGCGGCCGTCGCAGTTGGCGCCCGTGCCGGCGATCACCGCGTGGATCCGGTCTCCGTCGGACAGCGCGTCGGCGAGCGGCTTGAGGACGACGACGCCCCCGCCCTCGGACCGCACGAAGCCGTCGGCGTCGGCGGAGAAGGCGGCGCACCGGCCGCGCCGCGACAGCATGCCCGCATGGGAGAAACCGGCGAAGGCGAAGGGCCCGATCAGCACGTTGACACCGCCGGCCAGGGCGATGCGGCTGGTGCCGTCCAGCAGCGTCCGGCAGGCACGGTCGAGGGCCACCAGGGCCGAGGAACAGGCGGTGTCGACCGCCATGCTCGGCCCGCGCAGGTCGAAGCAGTACGACAGGCGGTTCGCGGCGATCGACAGGGTGCTGCCGCTCATGGCGTAGGGGCTGGTGTGGTTCTCCTGCATCATGACGAACTGGCCGTAGGCCGGGTCGGAGACGCCGATGTACACGCAGGTGTCCGAGCCGGCGAGCGACTCGGCGGGGATCCCGGCGTCGTCCAGCGCCTCGGCCGTCATCTCCAGCAGCAGCCGCTGCTGCGGGTCGACGAAGGGGGCCTCTTTGGGGGCGATGCCGAAGTAGCCCGCGTCGAAGCGGGCCACGTCGTCGAGGAACCCACCGGCCGCGGTGCGGCTCCGCCCGGCGCGCACGGCCCCGGGGTCCACGAAGCGGGCCTTGTCGAAGCGGTCCGCCGGGATCTCGCCCACCAGGTCACGGCCCTCGGCCAGGGCCGTCCACAGCCCGGCCAGGTCGGTGATCCCGCCGGGCAGCCGCAGGCCGGCACCCACCACGGCCACCGCCACCGCGCGGTCACGCTGCCCCATGACATGCTCCGTTCCCCAGCAGGAACCGGTCCTATGTGGTATGGGGAGGGATACCCAACAAGCTTGCTGATCAAGCGAAATGTGACTCCATCAGGTGAACTGACATGAGTATTGCTCGAATTGACCTTTGAGGGGGTTATGGTGATGCCGTGCCCGATGCCCGGCGTGCCCGTCTGGCGGCGACGGCGGTTCACCTGCCGTCCCGCTATCGGACCATGGGCGGCATCCGGGAGCGGATCGCGGCCTCGGGCGGGGTCTACGTCCCCCCGGCCGGCCTCCTGGAAGACCTCACCGGGGTGCGCGGGGTCCACGTGCGCGACGAGGGCGTCCAGGCGTCCGACCTCGCGGTCGCGGCCGCCACCAAGGCGCTGCGAGCGGCGGGTGCCGACATCGGCGAGGTCGACCTGCTGCTGTTCGCCGCCACCAGCCACGACCTCCTCGAACCGGCGACCGCGCACATCGTGGCCGCGAAACTCGGCGCCACCTGCCCGGTGTTCGACATCAAGAACGCCTGCAACAGCGTGCTCAACGCGGTGGAGACGGCATGCGCCCTCATCGCCGTGGGCCGGTACCGCACCGTGCTGATCGCCTGCGGTGAGACGCTCACGGAAACCACCCGCTGGCGCCTGCCCGACCATGAGGCGCTCCTGCGGGCCATGCCCGGCTACACCGTCTCCGACGCCGGCGCCGCCCTCGTCCTGACCGCCGGGCCCGCCGGAGAACACGACCCCGGCGTGCTCTCCCTGGTCTTCGGCGGTGACTCCACGGCCTGGGAGGCCTGCACCGTGGCCGGGGGCGGCTCGCTGCACGGCCGCTCCATCGACGACGAGCACACCACCGTCCGCCTCAACGGCAGCCTGCTGCACGATGCGTTCGACGTCCTGCCTCTCGCACTGGAGGTCTTTGCGCGCCGCGAGATGGAGGCGGTCCGCCGGAGCGCGTTCATCGCCTTCCACCAGATCTCCATGCCCCAGTTCCTCGACACGTCGGCCAAACTCGGCCTGCCCGTCGACCGATGCCTGGCCACCGTGGCCGAGCACGGCAACTGCGGCGCCGCCTCCCTGCCCCTGCAACTGGCCGCGGCCCAGGAATCCGACCGGGTGGAGCGCGGGGACCTGGTGGGACTGATCGGCCTGGCCAGCGGGGCCTGCTTCGGCGTCGTCCAGGTGCGACTGTGACACGGACGACCGGCGCCGCCGCCGTACGGCCCGCGCCCTTCGCACCGCCCCGGCTGCTGCCCGGCTACCCCGGCCCTGGAGCCGCGCCCCGGCTCACGCCTGGAATTCGGTCAGGTCGATGCTGTGGACGTTCAGCGGAAGGTCGTACACCGGGTGTACCGTCTCGCGCTCCGGCACCATGCCGAGCTTGCGGATCACGTTCTCGGAGGCTTCGTCACCGGCCCGGTTGATGCTGATGACGCGGTCGAGGCCACGGTCCTGAAGCGCGAACTCCAGTGTGGCGTGAGCGGCTTCGGAAGCGTATCCCTGGCCCCAGAACTGCGAGCCGAGCCGCCAGCCGATCGCCACAGCGGGCAGCACCTCCGGCAGGAACTCGGGAACGTACAGACCCGTGAAGCCGGCCAGTTCGCCCGAGGCCAGCAGCTCGACGGCGAAGAGACCGAAGCCTTCCTCGTCCCATTCCTCCTCCCACTGCTCGATGGCCTCCGCCGTGTGCTCCAGGTCACACACCGAGCCGTCGTCCACCCAGCGCATGACCTGCGGGTCCGCGTTGATGTCCGCCATGGGTGCGAGGTCGTCGTCATGCCAGCGACGAAGGATGAGGCGGGGGGTGCGAATCTCGGTCATGGCACCCATCCTGCCGAAACCTGGGGCTTTACCGGTAATCGGCACTCGCCGCGCTGCCACCCCCGGGTCAGGTGGGCCCGCCCCTCTTCCGGTCTTCCGGCCGGTGAGGAACGGGCCCGTGTGCCGGCAGGCTCCTACCAGGTCACCGGAATTCCGGCCGCCATGATCGCCATGCGGTTGGGGTGCCAGGGCACCTCGTCCGCCGGTACCGCGAGGCGGATGTCCGGCAGGTGGTCGAGCAGGACGCGGAAGGCGGTGTCGGAGTGGCCGCGCACCAGGTGGGCGCCGGGGCAGTGGTGGCGGCCGTAGCCGAAGCGCAGATGGGGGTTGGGGGAGCGGGTGGGGTCGAAGGTGTCGGGGTCGGTGAACGCGGCGGGGTCGTAGTTGGCCGCGTCCAGGGCGAGCAGGATCAGGTCGCCCTCCTTGACGGCCGTGGTGCCGAGCTTCTCGTCCTGGGTGACGAAGCGCGGAATCGCGTTGCCCAGGACGACACCGCACCGCAGCAGCTCCTCCACGCAGGCCGGCATCGTCTCCGGCCGGGCGCGCACCGCGCTCATCACCTCGGGGTGCTGGAGGAGATTGAACGCGGCGACCCCCAGGAAGCTGGCGAAGTCCTCGTAGCCGCTGACGAAGAGGACCGACGCGATGTTCGACAACTGCTTGTCGTCGAGGCCGCGCCGCTGGTCGTTGAGGTCCGCGAGGCGGTCCAGCAGGCCGCGCGGCTCCCCGGGGCGGCGGGCGGACATGTGCTCGTGCATGTACACACGGATCTCCTCCCAGTTGCGGGCGAGCTCCTCGTGCGTGGGTGTCACCATGGTCAGGTCGAGGTCGGCCCGTACGGCGAGCCACTCGTGGTCCTCGAAGGGCAGGCCGAGCAGCCGGCACATGCACTGGGCGGCGACCCACTCCGCGAAGTGGCGCTGCAGATCACCCGGGCCGCCCTCCCGGACCATCGCGTCCAGGCCCTCGCGGGTGACCTCGGCGACCCAGTGGGCGGGCAGGTCCGGCTGGTTGCGGCCGAGCGCCTTCAGCACCTCGTCGCGCAGCCCGGCCTGCTGGAGGTGGTTCATGGCGTCCAGCAGCTCGGGCGCCAGGATCGGGGCGTCCTGCCCCGGGCTGTCGGGGTCGGCGAGCACGGACCGGGCGAACTTCCGCTCCCGCAGCACGTGCTGGGCCAGCTCGTAGCCGGTGACCAGCCATGCCTCGCCGCCGGAGTTGGTGCTGACCCTGGCCACGGGGCAGCGGCCCTGGAGATCACCGAGCTCGGGGGCGAGCCGGTCGCCCCGGGAGCTGAAGGGGTAGTGCGGCAGGACCTCTTCGGGCGCGGCTTCCTCGGGTGCGCGTACTTCCGGTGCGGTCACGGTTTCGGGCCTCTCTCGATGGGGTCGTGGGTCGGCGGGGCGGGTCACCAGCGCACCGGAAGCCGCGCCGGCGCGCGCAACGGGGTGGACTCGTCCCAGGGGATCGACTCCGCGGGGACGGCGAGCTCGATGCCGGGCAGCCGCTCCAGCAACACCTGTACGGCCGTGCCGAGTTGCAGCCGGGTCAGATGGCCCCCGGTGCAGGCGTGCGGCCCGTGCCCGAACGCGATGTGCGCGTTGGGCGTCCGGGTCAGGTCGAGACGGTCGGGGTCGGCGAAGGCCGCCGGGTCGCGGTTGGCGGAGGCGGGGACCGGCACGACCGCGTCACCGGCGCGGATCCGCTGCCCGTGCAGGGTGAAGTCCTCCTTCGCGACGAGGATGTTGATGGCGTTCATCAGCGGGACGTACCGCAGCAGCTCCTCCACCGCCGTGCCGATCCCCTCGGGATCGTCGCGCAGCTTCCGCAGCTGCTCGGGGTGGGTGAGCAGCGCGAGCAGCGCGTTGCCGGTGTGCTGCATATTGGTCTTGTAACCGGCCATGAGCATGGTGACGACGAAGCTGACGACGTCGTCACGGGTCAGCTCGCTGCCCGCGCGGCGGCTCTCGGCCAGCAGGAGGTGGATGTAGTCGTCGCCCTCCTCGCCCTCCTTGCGGCCGATCAGCTCGGACGCGTAGTCCTGGAGCGCGTACAGGGCGGCGAGGACCTCGTCCATCGACAGTCCGGCGGCGCCGAGGAGGGTGAGGGTGTGCGGCAGATACGTGCCCCGGTCCTCGTGCGGCAGCCCGACCGTCTCGCACAGCACCCGCAGCGGCAGCGGCTCGACGTACGAGGCGATCAGGTCCGCCGTGCCGCCGCCGGCCGAGGCCGTCATCTCGTCGATCAGCTCCTCCGCCATCGTCCGGATCCGCGGCTCCATGAACTCCAGCCGACGCCGGCCGAAGAGCGGCAGGACGGTACGGCGCACGCGCTCGTGGTGTGCGCCGGTCATCTCCAGGAACGTCGGCAGGCACGGCGGCGGGGCGTCCTCCCCCTCGCGGGGCGGCCAGGCCGAGAGCAGCGGCCGGATGAGCCGGGGGTCGGCGAAGGCGGCCCGCGCGTCCTCGTAGCGGCTGATCAGCCAGCCCGTCTCGCCGTTGGGCAGCTGTGCCTTGACGACCGGCTGTTCCTCGCGCAGCCGGGCGTACGCGCACGGCGGTCCGGCGGTGCCCGGTTCGACGGCCGGAACCGGGACGAGTGCTTCGGTGCCGCTCATGCGCCGTGCTCCGTTCCGGACGAGGGGTGTTCTCGCACCGGCCGGCCGATGTAGCCGGAGGAGAAGAAGTACTCCAGGTACCGGTCCAGCAGGGCGGAATCGACCGGCGGGCAGTGCAGCCCGCTGTCGGCCAGCGCCTTCTCGGCATTGCGCCGTCCCAGCACCGGGAACGTGCCCTTCATGTACATCTCCTTGACCGACATGTCGGCCTTGCGGCTGCGGTCCACGCACAGGGACACGAACGGTGCCGTCGGGCTGGTCGGATTCCGGCTGACGTGGCGCACCAGTTCGCCCACCCACTGCGCGTAGGGCAGCGTCCGCAGTTCGAAGCCCACCGCGCGCATCCGGTCGAGGACGTCCGTCAGCATCGCCGGGCGCGGGTTGGTGAGGTGGTAGACCTGCCCGGTGGCCGGGCGGTGCGTGGCGATGTGGACCACGGACTCGGCGAGGTGGTCGACGGGCACGAAGTCCATCGGCAGCTCTATGTCGGGGGCGAGGCCCGTCTCGGCGATCGTCTTGAACAGCGAGCAGATCGCCGTCTCGGTGTTGCACGCACCGCGCACCCGGTCGCCCGTCACCTCGTACGGCCGGTACACGGCGACCGGCAGCCCCTGTTCCGCGGCCTGGCGCAGCACCCCTTCGGCGACCCACTTGCTCTCCGCGTAGCCCATGGTGAGCCCGTCCGCGTGGGCCAGCGGAGTGTCCTCGTCGACCTCGCGCACACCGGCCGTGCCGAAGCCGGCGACGACGGCGACGGTGGAGATGAAGTGCACGGGCACCCGCCGGGGCGCCGCGAGCCGGACGACCTCCCGGGTGCCGTCGACGTTCGCCGACCGCAACTCCTCGTAGGGGTAGAGGAAGTTGACGCGGGCGGCGTTGTGCACCACCAGGTCCAGACGGCCGGACAGCTCGGCGGCGTGCTCGGCGGACAGCCCGAGTCCGGGCTCCGCCAGGTCCGCGGGGAAGCACTCCACCCGCCGCCACGCGGCCTCGTCCGGGCTCAGGCCGTAGCGGGCGAGCGCGTTGCGCACCCGCTGCCCGGCATGCGCGCGGCTCGACGCCCGTACGGGGCAGTGGACGCGCGCGCCCGTCGAGCGCAGGAGGCGGTCCAGGAGGAACGCGCCGACGAAGCCCGAGGCGCCCGTGAGCAGCACGTCCGCCGGATCGTGCGGACGCGGGGCCGGGCCCTCGGCGGGCTGGAGCTCGAAACCGAGTGCGCTCTCGCGCTCGAAGTCGACGGCCGGCTCCGGCCGCGCCGTACCGCCGGATCCGCCGCGCAGCTCCCGTACGGCCGCGGTGAAACCTTCCAGGGTGGGTGCGGCCAGCAGGGTCCTGATCAGGGTGGAGCCCAGCGCGGCGTCGAGGTCCAGCACCGCGAGGGTGCGGGTGACGGCCTCGGAGGCGAGCAGGGAGTCGCCGCCGAGGAGGAAGAAGTCGTCCTGCGGGGCGGGGCGTACGCGCAGCACCCTCTGCCACACCTCGGTGAGCACGTCGAGCAGGCCCTCGACCTTCGCCTCGTCCGTTTCTCCGGGGAGCGGGGCGGCGGTTCTCAGCCGGGCGCGGTCGACCTTGCCGCCGCTGGTCACCGGGAAGTGCTCCATCGCCACGAGCGCCGGGACGGCCTGGGGCGGCAGCCAGTCCGCGCAGTACCGGCGCAGGTCGGGCAGCGGCAGGGTGCTGCCGGGGACGGCGGCGGTGACGTAGGCGGTCAGTGCCCCCGACTCGACCTGGACGACGGCCTCGCCGACCTCGGGATGGGCCCGCAGCCGGGCCTCGACCTCTTCGAGTTCGATGCGCGCGCCGCGCAGCTTCACCTGGTGGTCCAGCCGCCCCCGGTACTCCAGCAGGCCGTCGGCGTCCCGTACGACCCGGTCGCCGGTCCGGTACAGCGGACCGTGCGGCTCGATCGCGGGCAGGCTGACGAACCGTTCGGCGGTCAGCCGCGGGTCGCCGAGGTAGCCCAGGGCCAGGCCGTCCCCGCCGACGTACAGCTCCCCTTCCTCGCCCGGTGCCGCGGCCGATCCGTCGGAGCGCAGGACATGGCAGGTGGAGGCGCCGAAGGGGCGGCCTATGGGGACGTGTGCGGCGTCGGCGGGCAGCGCGCGCACCACATGCGCGGTGGAGACCACCGAATTCTCCGTCGGACCGTAGAAGTTGACCACCGTGGTGCCGGGGCAGGCCGCCAGGACGGCGTTCGTGAGGCGGGGGTCCATCGCCTCCCCGCCGGCCGAGACGAAGCGCAGCCGGGACAGGGCCTCGGGGCGGGTCCGCGCCACGAGGTGGAAGACGCTGGTCGTGAGGTAGGCGACGGTCACCCCCCGGGTCCGGAACAGCTCCTCCAGCGCGAGGGGCGAGAGCAGTTCCTCGCGGTCCGCGAGGACCAGGCAGGCGCCGGTGAGCAGCGCGCCCCAGATCTCGATCGTGGAGGCGTCGGAGGACAGGCCGTAGGCGTGCAGCACGCCGTCGCCGGGGCCGGGCGGGGGCAGCTCGCGGTCGGAAAGCACCAGGCGGGCCACGCCGCGGTGGGGGATCGCCACCGGTTTGGGGCGGCCGGACGAGCCGGAAGTGAACACCACATAGGCGCAGTCGGCGGCGGACGAGGCAGACGAGGCGGTCGTGACCCTGGTGGGGGCCGGGCCCGCGGGAGCGGTGCCGTCGACGGCGTCGAGCTCGACGCGGACGCGCAGCCCGCGCACACGGCCCGCGCTGCCCGGCAGTACGACGGCCGCGCGCAGCCCGGTGTCCTCGGCCATGGCCCGCAGCCGGCCGGGCGGAAGGTCCTCGTCGAGCGGTACGTACGCGCAGCCGGCCTTGAGGATGCCCAGCAGGGCGACCAGCGCCTCCAGCGAACGGCTGCCGCACACGCCCACCGGCGAACCCGGCTCGACGCCCTGCGCCAGCAGGCGCGCCGCGAGGGCGTCGGAGTGGGCGTCGAGCTGCCCGTAGGTCAGGGTGCGGCCCCCGTGCCGAGCCGCGAGGGCCTGCGGCCGGGCCGTGGCCTGCGCCTCGAAAAGCTCCGGTATGCGGTGGTCCCGTGGGTAGTCGCGCATATGGGGGCCGTACGCGCCGGCCGGGCTGTGCGGAGCGGTCGGGGCGGGTGAGGCAACGGTAACCGATCGGGCGAAAACGTCGATATCTGCCATGAATTCCTGCTCGTTCGAGGTGCGGGGGGTGTCATGTCTCCATTGCCTGACGTGCGTTGTGCGGGTCGTGCGGTTATGCGGGGCGTCAGCCGTCCTTGCCGTCCTCGGCGAATTCGGCGGCGAAAGCGGCGAAGTTCGCGGTGCGCCAGTGCTGTGGGCGCATGTGGAAGGTGATGTCGTCCCTGAGCTGGTCCGATGTCGCCGTCAGGTACGACCGTGCTTCCTCGGGGTCCAGATAGCGGCAGGCCATGGCCTCGCGCAGGGCCGGGTCCACCGGGTCGGAGACCGAGGTGACGGGACCTTCCACACTGACGTACCGGTACGGCCGGTTCTCGTCCTGCGCGCACAGGCTGAACCGGCCGGCCTCGCGCAGGAGCCGGGCCTTGATCGTCTCCCGGCCGGTCTGCACGACGACCTCCCCTCCGGGCTCGTAGTGGTACCAGACCGGTACGAGCAGCGGTGCGCGGCTGCCCCGGGGGTCGGTGACGCCCAGAACGCCGACATGCAGGTCGGCGAGGAAGTGTTCACGTTCGTCGTGCGGCATCGCGGGCAGCATGAGTCGGTCTCCCTGTCTTGGCGGTACCCGGGGCCCGGCCTGTGTGGCATGACCATGATCTGATCGATTGCCCGGGTCAAATGGCCTGTAAACCAACGTTTTTGAGGGACTTATCGCTAACAGTCAGGCTATGACGGCTAGTTCAGCTGATGAGAGTGGACGTTTGTGCTCCGTCTGTCAACCAGCGACATCACGACCCGGCCAGCCGACGTCCTGGAGGTGGTGACCTGGAGGCGGTGACCTGGGAACGAGCCGATGCCCTCGTCGGGGTCAGTGGCCCGGCGTCCGGCCGGGCCGGGGGAGCAGGAAGGAGGCCACGAGCGTGACCGCGAGCAGGCCGGCCTCCGCGCCCAGGGTGATCTTCATGGTCCGGGCGTAGCCGAGCCTGACGGCCGCCCGGCCCGCCTCGGCGGCGGGGCGGCCCGTCAGCCGGCGGCAGGAGTCGGGCGGCGCCCCGGGGTCCCTGGACCCGGCGGCCTCCCGCCCGCACTCGCGCAGGGCCACCACGAGAGCGGACCGGTCCGCGCCGGTCACCCCGGCCGAACCGAGCACCCCGGGGGCGACCGTGTCCGTGGCACCGGCGACCTGGCCGCCGAGCGCGGAGAAGAACACCGTGCCCAGCACCGCGACCCCCAGCGCGCTGCCGAACTGCTGCACCGCGGTCAGCGTCCCGGCCGCCGAGCCCATTTCGTGCGGCTCCACCGCGGCCAGCACCGTATGGAAGAACGGGCCCATCACCAGCCCCATGCCCAGCCCGACGACGGCCAGCGCCGGCGCGCCCTGCCACACCGTGACCCGCGCGCCGGCGAGCTGGAGCGTGAGCGCGAACGCGCCGGTGCCCAGGGCCATCACCACCACGCCGGTCCGGACGAGCCCGCGGCCGAGCCGGTCGAGCGCCCCCGAGCCGTCCAGTACCTGTACGACGGCGAAGCCGACGACGGTCCCCGCCGACCAGGGCAGTACGGCCAGACCCGCCTCGAGAGGCGAGGCCCCCAGCCCCGACTGCAGATAGAGGCTGAGCACCAGCGAGAAGCCCGCCACCGCGGCGAACAGCACCGCCCCCGTCACCAATCCGGCCGAGAAGGCCCTCTTGCGGAACAGCCCCGGCACCACCAGCGGGTCGCCGCCGGCCCGCGCCGTGCGCGCCTCGTACCAGCCGAAGAGCCCGAACAGGGCCACCCCGGCCGCCATGGAGACGAACGCCCATACCGGCCAGCCCAGCTCACGTCCCTGCACGAGCGGGAAGACGACCGGCAGCGCGGCGGCCGAGGCGAGCACGACCCCGACGAGGTCGAGTCGCGCCGTGGCCGTACGGCCCGGCTCGGGCAGGAACCGCCATCCGCCGAGCAGCGCGAGCAGCCCGAACGGCAGGTTGATCAGGAAGACCATGCGCCAGCCGGCCCCGAAGAAGTCGGCACTCACCAGCCATCCGGCCAGCACCGGGCCGCCCACGTACGACAGCCCCATCACCGGCCCGTACATCCCGAACGCCTTGCCCGCCTCCTTGCCGTGGAACATCTCCTTGATGAGGCCGAGCCCCTGCGGGATCATCACCGCGCCGAACAGCCCCTGCACCCCGCGCGAGCCGATCAGCACCTCCGGCGACGGGGCCGCCGCGCACAGCAGCGAGGCGACGGTGAACCCGAACGTTCCGGTCAGGAACATCCGCCGGCGCCCCACGACGTCCCCCAGCCGCCCGCCCGTGATCAGCCCGACCGCCATCGCCAGCGCATACGCGGCACCGAGCCACTGCGTCACGCTCGCCCCGCTGCCCAGCTCCGCGCGGATCGACGGCGCCGCGACATTGGCCACCAGCGCGTCGAGCATGTCCATCGCCTCACCGGCGAGGATCACCCACAGCGCCACCCAGCGCCATGCGTACGGCGGCGGTCCGGGCCGCTCGGAGGGTTTCCCGGGGGCGGAGACGGCGACATCGTCGGCACAGGAGTCGGACATGGGAAAGATCTTTCCCGAGAGCACCGGCGAAGAGGCGAACTCCCACACTGTTGGCGGGAAAGCGCGCCAACAGTGTGGGAGGTGAGCGAGGGGAGGGGGTCAGGAGCCGGTGGTCGCGGTCGTCCGGGTGTGGGGGCGGGCGAGGCTGTCCGGGTGGAGGATCTGCCGGAGCCGCTCCGGGGTGAGCAGGCCCTTGGCCAGGACGAGGTCCTGCACCGACGCACCGGTGGTCAGTGCCTCCTGGGCGACGGCGGTGGCCTGTTCGTAGCCGATGTGCGGGTTGAGCGCGGTGGCGAGGCCGATGGACTGTCCGACGAGGCGGGCCAGGTGTTCACGGTTGGCGGTGATGCCGCCGACGCACCGCTCGGCGAGGGTCAGGCAGCCGGCCCGCAGGTGGGTGAGGCTCTTGAGCAGGCTGTGCGCGATGACCGGTTCGAAGGCGTTGAGCTGGAGCTGGCCGGACTCGGCGGCGAAGGTGACGGTCACGTCGTTGCCGATGACCTCGAAGGCGATCTGGTTGACCACCTCGGGGATCACCGGGTTCACCTTGCCGGGCATGATGCTCGAACCCGCCTGCACGGGCGGCAGGTTGATCTCGGCGAGGCCGGCGCGGGGGCCGCACGAGAGCAGGCGCAGGTCGTTGCAGGTCTTGGAGAGCTTGACGGCGATCCGCTTGAGCACGCCGGAGAGCTGGACGAACGCACCCACGTCCTGAGTGGCCTCGACGAGGTCACCGGCGACGGTGAGCGGTATGCCGGTGATACCGCTCAGGTGGGCGCAGGCCACCTCGGCATACCTCGGGTGGGCGTTGAGTCCGGTGCCGATGGCGGTGCCGCCGAGGTTGATCTCGCGCAGCAGTACACAGGTCTCCGTCAGGCGCGCCCGGTCCTCGGCCAGCATGACGGCGTACGCGGCGAACTCCTGGCCGAGCGTCATGGGTACCGCGTCCTGGAGCTGCGTGCGCCCCATCTTGAGGACGTCCGCGAATTCCTCCGCCTTGGCCGCGAACGCCTGGCGCAGTGTCTCCATGGCCTCCAGCAGGCGTCCGGCGGCGAGTTGCAGGGAGAGACCGACGGCGGTGGGGTAGACGTCGTTGGTGCTCTGCCCGGCGTTGACGTCCTCCAGCGGGTGGAGGTGCCGGTACTCGCCCTTGTCGTGGCCGAGGAGTTCCAGCGCCCGGTTGGCGACGACCTCATTGGCGTTCATGTTGGTGGAGGTGCCGGCGCCGCCCTGGATGACGTCGACGACGAACTGCTCGTGGAGCCGCCCGGCACGGATCTCCTCGCAGGCCCGCACGATGGCGTCCGCCTTGCGGCCGTCCAGCAGCCCCAGGTCGCGATTGGCCTGGGCGGCGGCCTGTTTGACGGAGGCCAGGGCGATGACGAGGTCGGGGTGGGCGGCGATCGGGATGCCGGTGACGGGGAAGTTCTCCACGGCCCGCAGGGTGTGGACACCGTAGTACGCGGCCGCGGGGACGTCCCTGTCGCCGAGCAGGTCGTGCTCGGTGCGGACCTGCGGGTGGTCGTGGGGCGAGGTGGGAGCGGGTACCGGCATGGGGGGGATCCGATCAGGTGCGGGAGAACGTGGGGGAGGGGACGTCAGGCGGCCGCGGCAGCCGCTGCGGGGATGTCGAGTGCGTGGCGCAGTGTGCGGGTGCGTCCGGCCGGGTCCGTGGCGGAGAGGACCGCGGCGAGCACGGCGATCCGCGCCTGCCCGGCGCGCAGGGTGCCGGTCAGTACCGCTCCGGCGGCGGCGAGGTCCACGGCACCGCCGTGGGTGTAGATCTCCGCGACCGGTCCGGTGGGCACGCGTGTGGTGAGGGCGACGAGCACACCGCGGGAGACCGCTGTCCCGACGGCGGCGCTGATCTCGGGGGTGGCGTTGCCCGCCCCCGTCGCCACCAGGACGATGCCCTGGGCGCCCGCCTCGACGGCGGCGTCGAGGAACAGCGGGTCCGCGTCGCAGTGATGCATGACGATGTCGACCCGGGGCAGCGGCCCGGCGGCCGACGGCAGGGGGAGCGGCGCCGGGCGCCCGGGGCGGCGGTGGACGACGACCCCGTCGGCTCCCACGTCCGCGACCCGGCCGCCGGAGGGGTCGGCGAACGCGTCGGCGGCGAGCGTCCGCACCTTCACCGTGCCGCGGGCGGCGTGCACCTGCCCGTCGAAGACCACCAGGACGCCGAGCCCGCGAACCGACGCCGCCGTCAGCAGCGCGTCGTGGAGGTTGCGCGGCCCGTCGCCGTCCGGTGCTTCGAGCGGACGCTGGGCGCCGGTGAGGACCACCGGCCGGGGATCGTCGTGATGGAGGTCGAGCAGGAAGGCGGACTCCTCCAGGGTGTCCGTGCCGTGCGTGACGACGATGCCGTCCACGCCGGGATCGGCCAGTACCTCGTGCACGGTGCGCAGGAGCGCCAGCTGGTGCGCGGTGGTGAGCCGGGCACTGTTCACGCTCATCAGGTCGACGACCCGCACGGACACGCCCTCGGGCACGACGGCCGTGGCCAGCACGTCACCGCCCCGGGCCTCGGCGGCGAACCCGGAGCCCTGCCAGCGGCTGGCGATCGTCCCGCCCGTGCTGATGACGACGATCTGTCCCATGTCCGCCCGCTCCTCCGCCGATGATCGTTGCCGCGTGCGGCGACGTGCCGCATGCGGGTGCCGTGGGTCCGCTGTCCGCAGCGGCCTGGGGCATGCCCCTGTACGCCGGTTGCTGTGCGGCGCCCGGGGCGGGAGCAACCATAGGACGAATCGCACGCAATCGGATGGCCACATCAGGCGTGCTCGAGCGGAAGGTGTGGTGGATAATTGCGCCGTGGACCAGATTGACAGGAGTATCTTGCGTGAGCTCCAGGAAGACGGCCGGCTGACCATCCAGGAGCTGGCCCAGCGGGTCGGCCTCACGTCCTCCCCGTGCATGCGCCGCGTCCGTCAGCTCGAACAGGACGGCGTCATCCAGGGCTACCGGGCGGTCATCGACCCCGAAGCCGTCGGGAGGAGCTTCGAGGTCCTCGTCTCCGTCGAGGTCAGACGCGACCGGGCCGCGGTCGAGGCGTTCGAGGCGGCGCTCCAGGACATCCCCGACGTCGTCGAGGCGTACCGCCTCTTCGGCAGTCCCGGCTGTCTGCTGCGGATCGCGGTTGCCGACATCACCGCCTACGAGCGGCTGTGGATCGAGCGCCTCACCACGCTGTCCGGTGTCACCGAGGTCAACTCGCAGATCATCATGAAACGGATCAAGGAGCCGCGGGGCCTGCCGGTCGACCGCTGAGGGTGCGGAGCCCGGGAAGAACCGGCCGGCCGCGTCGGTGTGACCCACGGCATAGTAATGTGAAATTGCACTGACAAGACGTCAGTTGTTGCGCTGCCCCACCCGTGCCCGAGGAGGAATCCCGTGCAGGAAAACGCAGTTGCGGCGATCCGAACGGTAAGTCACGACCTGCCGGTTTCGGCGGAGTTCGAGACGTTCATGGCGGACGGCTGGGCCACGACGCCACTGCCCGGCGACATCGGACTGCCGGTGGCCGGCCTCGCCGCCGCGCGCCGGGCGAGGCTTTCGGCGCGCTTCCCCGGTGAACGGCTGATCGTGCCCGCGGGCGAGCTCAAGGTCCGCTCCAACGACTGCGACCACCGCTTCCGCCCGCACAGCGCGTACGCCTGGCTCACCGGGCTGACCGGCGAGGAGCAGGCCGGTCACCTGCTGGTCCTGGAGCCCGACGGGCCGCACCGGCACGAGGCGGTGCTGTACGTCCGGCCACGCTCACCGCGCGCCGGCGGGGAGTTCTACCGGGACCGCCGCTACGGCGAGTTCTGGGTCGGCCGACGCCCCGACCTCGCCGAGGCCGAGCGCATGACCGGCATCCGCTGCGCGCACCTCGATGTCCACGGCCGGCTGCCGCCCGGCCGCGACGCTTCCCGCGACGCCGGACTGGCCACTGTCCTGAGCGAGTTGCGGCTGGTCAAGGACGCCTGGGAGGTCGGGCAGCTGCAACTGGCCGTGGATCACACCACCGCGGGTTTCGAGGACGTCGTACGGGCACTGCCGCGCGCCCTGGCCCACCCGCGCGGCGAGCGGTGGATCGAGGGCGTCTTCGGCCTGCGCGCCCGCGCGGAGGGCAACGGAACCGGCTACGAGACCATCGCCGCCTCCGGGGCGCACGCGTGCGTCCTGCACTGGATACGCAACGACGGCCGCCTGGACCCCCGTGAACTCCTCCTGCTGGACGCCGGGGTGGAGACGGACACCCTCTACACCGCCGACATCACCCGCACCCTCCCGCTGTCGGGCCGCTTCTCGCCCGTCCAGCGGCAGGTCTACGAACTCGTCCTCGCCGCCCAGGACGCGGGCATGGCCGCGCTCGAACCGGGGGGCGAGCTTCCGCGATTTCCACCGGGCCGCCATGCGGGTCATCGCCGAGGGGCTCGCCGAATGGGGCATCCTGGGCAGCACCGAGGGCGACTTCCACCGCAGGTACACCCTGTGCAGCAGCGGCCACATGCTCGGTCTCGACGTCCACGACTGCGCGCAGGCACGG
Source organism: Streptomyces sp. NPDC002537 (assembly GCF_053594975.1). Taxonomy (NCBI): domain Bacteria; kingdom Bacillati; phylum Actinomycetota; class Actinomycetes; order Kitasatosporales; family Streptomycetaceae; genus Streptomyces; species Streptomyces sp. NPDC002537. The sequence continues at coordinate 128,875 of NZ_JBSFWT010000006.1, read as the reverse complement.
GCGGACGTCTACCTCGACGGGGTGCTGGAGGAGGGGCAGGTGCTCACGGTCGAGCCCGGCCTCTACCTCCAGTCCGACGACGAGACGCTGCCGGCCGGGCTCCGCGGCATCGGCGTGCGGATCGAGGACGACCTGGTCGTCACCGCCGACGGGGCACGCCTGTTGTCGGGGGCGCTGCCGCGCACGCCCGACGCGATCGAGGCGTGGATGGGCGAACTCATCGGCGGACAGGGGGAGATGGGGGAGTCCAAGTCCGTACCAGCCCTTGGCAGGCACAGTGCAATGTGAAATATTACTGATGTGCCCATGAGCCCACCGGACGTCATCGTCGTCGGGGCGGGCGTGGTCGGCGCCGCCTGTGCCCACTACGCCGCCCGCTCCGGCCTCTCCGTCACCGTGATCGACCGTGGCCCCGTCGCCGGCGGGACCACCGGCGCCGGAGAAGGAAACCTCCTGGTCTCCGACAAGGAGCCCGGCCCCGAGCTCGAACTCGCCCTGCTCTCCGCGAGCTTGTGGCGGGATCTGGCCCAGGAGCTCCCGCCGCGGATCGAGTACGAGGCCAAAGGCGGCCTCGTCGTGGCCGCCGACGCCACCGGAACGGCCGCGCTGCGGAAGTTCGCGGCCGCCCAGGCCGAGGCGGGCGTCACGGCCGAGGAGATACCGGCCGACCAACTGCACGACCTCGAACCGCACCTCGCGCCCGGCCTCGGCGGCGGCATGCGCTACCCGCAGGACGCCCAGGTCCAGCCCGCCCTCGCCGCCGCCCACCTGCTGCGCGCCTCGGGCGCCCGGGTGCACACCGGCGAGGAGGCCACCGCCGTCCTCACCGGCCCGCACGGACAGGTGCGGGGCGTCCGCACCACGGCCGGGGACCTGCACGCCCCGTACGTGGTCAACGCGTCCGGCCCCTGGGGCGGCGAGGTGGCCCGGCTCGCCGGCACCCACCTGCCCGTCAGGCCCCGCCGCGGCTTCGTGCTCGTCACCGAACCGCTGCCGCGCCTCGTGCGGCACAAGGTCTATGCCGCGGACTACGTCTCCGACGTCGCCAGCGGCTCGGCGGCGCTGCAGACCTCCGCGGTGGTCGAGGGCACCCCGGCGGGCCCGGTGCTGATCGGCGCCAGCCGCGAACGGGTCGGCTTCGACCGCACCCTGTCGGTGGAGGCGCTGCGCCGCCTCGCCGCCCGGGCCACGGCCCTGTTCCCGGTGCTGGCCGGGGTGCGGGCCATGCGGACGTACACGGGATTCCGCCCCTACCTGCCCGACCACCTGCCCGCCATCGGCTTCGACCCCCGCGTGCCCGGCCTGCTGCACGCCTGCGGGCACGAGGGCGCGGGCATCGGACTCGCCCCGGCCACCGGCCTCGTCATCGCCCGACTCCTGACGAACAGTCAACCACCGCTCGACATCGGCCCGTTCAGCCCCGGCCGATTCGCCCCGGCGGCCTGAGACCCCCTCACCGACGCCTTCCCCGAGAGGAGGCCCGCAGTGGCCCGTACCCCCGCCGACCTGGTCAGGGCGGAGCCCGGCCCGCCCTTCGAGATCACCTTCGACGGCCGTACGGTCGGCGCCCTGCCCGGCCAGTCCGTCGCCGCCGCGCTGTGGGGAGCGGGCGTCCTCGCCTGGCGCACCACCCGCGACGGCGGCCGCCCGCGCGGCGCGTTCTGCGGCATCGGCCAGTGCTACGACTGCCTCGCCACCGTCAACGGAGAGCCCAACTGCCGGGCCTGCCTCGTGCCCGCCCGGCCCGGCGACGTGATCACCACCCAGGAGGGGCACGGCCATGCCGACCTCGCCGTCTGACCCGTACGACCTCGCGGTGATCGGCGCCGGACCCGCCGGACTCGCCGGAGCCGTCACCGCCCGCGAACTCGGCCTGTCCGTCGCCCTCCTGGACGCCGCCGGGCAGCCCGGCGGCCAGTACTTCCGCCACCCCGCCCCCGGCCTGGGCGCCACCCGGCCACAGGCCCTGCACCACGACTGGGCCGCCTTCGCCGCACTGCGCCACCGCCTTGGGGCGAGCGGCGTCACACACCTCGCCCACCACCACGTGTGGACCGTCCAGCGGCAGGACGACGGGCCGTGGACCGTGCACGCCCTCACCGGCACCGACGGGGGCGCCCCGGTCCGCATACGGGCCCGCACCGTCCTCCTCGCCACCGGCGCGTACGAGCGGCAACTCCCCTTCCCCGGCTGGACCCTGCCCGGCGTCGTCGGAGCGGGCGGCGCCCAGGCCATGCTCAAGTCCGGGCTCGTCCTGCCCGGACAGCGGATCGTCGTCGCGGGCAGCGGGCCGCTCCTGCTCGCCGTGGCCTCCTCGCTCGCCGCCGCGGGCGCCCGGGTCCCCGCGGTGGCCGAGGCGTCGGGATACCTCGGCTACGCGCGCAGACCGCGCACGCTCGCCGCCAACCCGGACAAGCTCCTCGAAGCCGCCGTCCACGGCTCCGCGCTGCTGCGCCACCGCATACCGGTGCGCACCCGCAGCGCGGTCACCGAAGCGCACGGCACCGACCGCGTCGAGGCCGTCACCGTCTCCCGGCTCGACCGCGGCTGGCGGCCGGTGCCCGGTACGGGCCGCCGCATCGCCTGCGACGCCCTCGCCGTCGGGCACGGGCTCGTACCCCAGACGGAGCTGGCCACCGGCCTCGGCTGCGCGACACGGCACACGCCCGACGGAACGCACGCCCTCGCCCTGGACGACCTCCAGGAGACCTCGGTGCCCGGCCTGTGGGCCGCGGGCGAGACCGGCGGCATCGGAGGATGGCAACTGGCGTGCCTCGAAGGAGAGTTGGCGGGCATCGCGGTGGCTGCCCGGCTGCGCGGACTGCCCGCCCTGACCGGCAGCCGGCGCGTACGGGACCTGGCCCGGCGCCGCGACCGGCTGCGCGCCTTCGCCGACGCCATGGCCGCCGCCCACGCGCCCGGCCCCGGCTGGACCGGCTGGCTCACCGACGACACCGACGTGTGCCGCTGCGAGGAGGTGACCGCGGGCGGCATCCGCGAGGCGGTCGCGGACCTCGGCGCCCGGGATGCCCGGACCGTCAAGCTCCTCACACGGGCCGGCATGGGCTGGTGCCAGGGCCGGATGTGCGGCGCGGCCGTGGCCTGCCTCGCGGCGGGCGGTACGGCACAGGGGTCCGTACCGCCCGCCGCCGAACGCCGGCCGCTCGCCGTGCCCGTACCGCTCGGGGCCCTGGCGGACCAGCCCGCCGAAGAGGACGACTGCACCTCCTGACTCTCCCTCACTGCAGAAAGGACCACCGGCATGACCGCCAACTCCTGGACCACCGACCGGCCCTGGCGCGGCATCATGGTCGCCACGACGCTCCCGCTGCGCGAGGACCTCACCGTCGACTACGACGCCTACGCCGAACACGTCCGCCGGCTCATCGGCAACGGCTGCGACGGAGTCGTCCCCAACGGCTCCCTCGGCGAGTACCAGACCCTCACGGCGGAGGAACGCGCCCGGCTGGTGCGCACTGCTGTCGAAGCGGCCGGCGACGGAGCGCGGGTGATGCCCGGCGTTTCCGCCTACGGCAGTGCCGAGGCCCGCCGCTGGGCCGAGCAGGCCGCCGAGGCCGGCTGCGGCTCCGTCCTGCTGCTGCCCCCCAACACCTACCGCGCCGACGAGCGGTCGGTCCGCGCCCACTACGCGGAGGTCGCGCGGGCCGGGATACCCGTCGTCGCCTACAACAACCCATTCGACACCAAGGTCGACCTGACCCCCGCCCTGCTGGCCCGGCTGCACGCCGACGGCGGCATCGTGGCCGTCAAGGAGTTCAGCGGCGACGTCCGGCGCGCCTACGAGACCGCCGAACTCGCCCCCGGACTCGACCTGCTGGCCGGCGCGGACGACGTCCTCCTGGAGCTCGCCACCGCCGGCGCCGTCGGCTGGGTCGCGGGCTACCCCAACGCCTTCCCCGCCACCTGCGCCGAGCTGTACCGGGCCGCCGTCGCCGGGGACCTGTCCACGGCACTGCCCCTCTACCGGTCGCTGCACCCCCTGCTGCGCTGGGACTCCAGGACCGAGTTCGTGCAGGCCATCAAGCTCTCCATGGACATCGCCGGCCACCACGGCGGCCCCACCCGCCCGCCGCGCCTCCCGCTCACTGGCGGGACCGAGGCCGCGGTGCGCGCCGCCACCGGGAAGGCCGTCGCCCACGGGCACCACTGACGGCCCGACGGCATCCGCCGAGACCACATCCGCCGAAAGGATTCCCGTGCGTACCCGCCATGTCTTCCATGCCGTCGACTCGCACACCGAGGGCATGCCCACGCGCGTCATCACCGGTGGCGTCGGTGTGATCCCCGGCGCCACCATGGCCGAGCGCCGGCTCCACTTCATCGAGCACCTGGACCACCTCCGCACACTCCTGATGTACGAGCCGCGCGGCCACGCCTCCATGAGCGGCGCGATCCTCCAGCCGCCCACCCGCCCCGACGCCGACTACGGCGTCCTCTACATCGAGGTCTCCGGGCTGCTGCCGATGTGCGGGCACGGCACCATCGGAGTCGCGACCGTCCTCGTGGAGACCGGCATGGTGCCGGTCACCGAGCCGGTCACCACCGTGCGCCTCGACACCCCGGCCGGCCTGGTCACCGTCGACGTACGGGTCGAGGGCGGCGCGGCCAAGGCCGTCACTCTCACCAACGTGCCCGCCTTCTGCGCCGGCCTCGACCGGAAGGCGCACGTACCGGGCCTCGGGGCGGTGACGTACGACCTCGCCTTCGGCGGCAACTTCTACGCCTTCGTCGAACTCGACGCCCTGGGGCTGCCCTTCGACCGGGCCCGCAAGGACGACCTGCTCGCCGCCGGGCTCGCGATCATGGAAGCGGTCGACGCCTCGCCCGACCGGCCCGTCCACCCCGAACACCCCGAGATCAACGGACTCAAACACGTCTACCTCACCGCCCCCGGCTCCGACGCGCACCACTCGCGGCACGCCATGGCCATCCACCCCGGCTGGTTCGACCGTTCCCCCTGCGGCACCGGAACCTCCGCCCGCATGGCCCAGCTGCACGCCCGCGGCGTGCTCCCGCTCCACCGCGACTTCGTCAACGAGTCCTTCATCGGCACCCGGTTCACCGGCCGCCTGGTGGAGGAGACACGGGTCGGCGGGGTGCCGGCGGTCGTGCCCGCCATCACCGGACGCGCCTGGATCACCGGCACCGCCCAGTACTTCCTCGACCCGGACGACCCCTTCCCCGGAGGCTTCCTCCTATGACCGCCGAGCAGACCCTCGTCTCCTCCAGCCCGACCGACCCGTCCGACACCGTCGTCGAGATGCCCGCGCCCGGTGCCCGTGCCGCCGTCGGGTCCGTCGAGCGGGCCCGCGCCGCCCGGCCCGGCTGGCTGGAGGCCGGCGCCGCCGCACGGTCCTCGGCGCTCTCCGCCGTGGCCACGGCCGTCGAGGCCGCGGCCGAGGAACTCGCCGCCCTCGCCGTACGCGAGGTCGGCAAGCCGCTCACCGAGGCCCGCGCCGAGGTGGCCCGCACCGTCGCGATCTGGCGGTACTACGCCCAGGCCCCCTACGAGCGGTCCGGCGCCGTCCACGAGACGGCGGGCGGCCCCGGACTGCTGCTGACCCGGCGCCGCCCGCACGGTGCCGTCGGCCTGATCACTCCCTGGAACTTCCCCTTCGCCATCCCCTCCTGGAAAGCCGCACCCGCGCTCGCGGTCGGCAACACAGTCGTCCTCAAACCCGCACCCGAAGCCACCGCGTGCGCTCTGCGCCTCGCCGAACTCGTCCAACAGGCCGTGCCGGACGCGGTGTTCACGGTCGTGCCCGGCGGCGCGACCGAGGGCGACGCCGTTGTCTCGGCCGCCGACGTCGTCTCCTTCACCGGCTCCACCGCCGTCGGCGCCGCGGTCGCCCGTACCGCCACCGCCCGGGGCATTCCGGTCCAGGCCGAGACCGGCGGGCTGAACGCGGCGATCGTCCTGCCCGACGCCGACATCGAGAGGGCCGCCGCCCACCTCGCCGCGGCCATCGCCGGATACGCCGGGCAGAAGTGCACCGCCACCAGCCGTGTGATCGCCGTCGGCGCGGCCCTCGGCCCCCTGCGCGAAGCCCTCGCCGAGGCGCTGCGCGCCCTGCCCGTGGGCGACCCCGCCGACCCGGCCACCGTGTGCGGGCCTCTCATCTCACGCCGGGCACGCGACCGTTACGACCAGGCCCTGTCCGGGACCTCCGTTCTCGCCGTCGGCACCGCCCCGGAGGGCCCCGGCTGGTACGCGGCCCCCACCGTGGTCGAAAAGCTGCCGGCCGGCCACCGGCTCCTCACCGAGGAGGTCTTCGCCCCCGTCGCCGCCCTGCTGCCCGCGGACGACCTGCCGCACGCCGTACGGATCAGCAACTCGACCCCTTACGGGCTGGTCACGTCGGTCCACACCACCGGCCTGGACGCGGCGCTGCACGGCCTCGACCACCTCGACACCGGCATGATCCGCGTCAACGCCCCTTCCACCGGCGTCGACTTCCACCTGCCGTTCGGCGGCACCAAGGCGTCCGGCCACGGGCCACGCGAACAGGGCCGCGCGGCGCTGGACTTCTACACCTCCAGCCGTACCTACACCCTGTCCCCCTGAGAACGGTGTGACATTGTACGCTCGTTGATCCGTGCGGGTACGGGCCGGCCGAGGACGAAGGGGACGGGACACCATGGGCCACCTCAGGCAGCGCAACCTCATCACCGCCACCGAGCGGCTGCGCGACCAGGTCGCCCACGCCCTGCGGGCCGCGCTCATCTCCGGCGAACTCCGCCCCGGCCAGGTCTACTCCGCGCCCCAGCTCGCGGAGGACTTCGGCGTCTCCGCGACCCCGGTGCGCGAGGCCATGCTCGACCTCGCCCGCGAGGGTCTGGTCGAGCCGGTCCGCAACAAGGGATTCAGGGTGACCGAGGTCAACGAGCGCGACCTGGACCAGTACACCGAGATCCGCACGCTGATCGAGGTCCCCACCACCGGCCGGGTCACGCGCACCGCCGCCCGGGAGGACCTCGAGGCGCTCCGCCCGGTCGCCGAGGAGATCGTGCGCGCCGCACGTGACCACGACGTCATCGGCTACCTCGAGGCCGACCGGCGGTTCCACCTCACCCTGCTGGCACTCTCCGGCAACGAGCGCCTCGTCGAGACCGTCGGCGACCTGCGCAAGCGCTCACGCCTGTACGGGCTGACCGCCCTCGACCAGCGCGGCGAGCTCATCCCCTCCGCCGAGGAACACCTCGAACTCCTCGGCCTGATGCTCGCGGGCGACGCCAAGGGCGCCGAGAAGTGCATGGCACGCCACCTCGGCCACGTGCGCTCCCTGTGGGCGAAGGGCGGCGAAAGGGAGTCATGACCCCGTGACGCCTGTACTGCGTTCAGAACGTGCTCACCCCGGTGAGTTCGCCGGAGAGCTCCCAGAGGCGTGAGGCCGCGTGGGGGTCGGCGGCCCAGGGCTTGACCCCGCCCGTGAGCATGTCATCGGTGTCGGCCGGCCCGGCGATGCCGCAGTCCTGGCAGTAGGCACCGCCATGGGCGTCGAGCAGGGGAGAGGTCGCGGCCCAGACGGCTGTCGCCGCGCCTTGCCGCGGTGTCTTGAAGCCTTCGGCCGGCTCGCCGTCCGGTGTCACCCACCCCAGTGCGAGCCATTGCTCCCGCGGGACATGGCGCTGCAGCGGGGTGAGGATGCTGCCGGGGTGCACGGCGAAGGCGCGCAGACCCTGTTCGGCGCCGAGGCTGTCGAGGTGCCGGGCGAACAGGGCGTTGGCGGTCTTGGACTGGGCATAGGCGAGCCAGCGGTCGTAGCCCGTGCGGAAGTGGAGGTCGTCCCAGCGGATGCCGCTCAGGAAATGACCGGCCGAGGTCACGGCCACCACCCGGGCGCCGGGGGAGAGGGCCGGACGGAGGCGGTTGACGAGCGCGAAGTGCCCGAGGTGGTTGATGGCGAAGTGCGCTTCCCAGCCCGGCCCGACGCGGGTCTCCGGGCAGGCCATGACACCCGCGTTGTTGATGACGATGTCGAGGGCGCGCCCGGTCTCCAGGAAGCGGTCGGAGAAGGCCCGCACGCTCTCCAAGTCGGCCAGATCGAGCGGGTGGACCTCCGTCCCGGGGGTGTCCCGCAGGGCTTCCCCGGCGGTGGCGGGCCGCCGTGCCGGGACGACGACCCGCGCTCCGGCGCGGGCCAGCGCGCGGGTGGTCTCCAGGCCGAGCCCGGAATACCCGCCGGTGACCAGGGCCGTGACCCCGGTGAGGTCGCTCCCGGCGAGAACGTCGTCCGCGGTGCTGTGCGCGCCGGATCCGGAGCCGGGACCGTGCTGTTTCGTGATCATGCGGACGACGCTAGAACCTGGAGTGCACGCTAGGTCAAGATACGGTTCGGGCATGAGCGAGAACGTGAACGGTCTGTCCATCGGGAAGGTCTCCGAGACGACCGGGATGAGCGTGCACGCGCTGCGGTTCTTCGAACGCGAGGGGCTGTTCCTGCGGGAGATCCCTCGCTCCGCCGGCGGGCAACGGATCTATGCGCGGACCGATGTGGACTGGCTCCTGCTGTGCGACCGGCTCCGCGCTTCGGGCATGCCGATCGCCACGATCAGGAGGTTCGCCGAGCTCGTCCGTGCCGGTGCGGGCAACGAGGCCGACCGCCTCGAACTGCTCCGCGAGCACGAGCGGAACGTACGAGCCAAGATCGACGACCTCACCACCTGCCTCGACGTCATCCACGGCAAAGTCGTCACATACGAGCAGCACCTCCACGACGGAACCGCCGCCGGGCTCTGGTCCCCGACGCGGGCGAAGCGGGCCGGTGAGTGATCGGCGGATCACAGCATGGCCAGGTGTGCTTCCACGTACGGGACCGCCGCCGACATCGCGGGATGCTGCGAGCCGAGCATCGGGTGCACGTTGACCTCGAAGACCACGCCGCCGTTCTCGACGGCGAGGTCGACGCCGCCGAAGGGCAGCCCCACGGACTTCGTGGCGGAAACGGCGAGCTCGCACAACTCCGACGGCAGTTCGTCGACGGACATGGGGGTGCAGCCCGCGCCCTGGGCCTCGTTGCACGGCGAGTCCGGTTCCCCCTGGATGTGCTCGCACGCCTGGACGGCGCGCCCGTTCAGAACGGATACGCGGTACTGGTGGCGCTGCCCTTGGGAGTTGAAATTGGCGGCGTCCCGGGAGATCAGCCAGTCCTGCCCGGCATGGGCGGCGTAGTAGTCACCGGCGTCGTCCAACTGCTCGAGGGTGGTGATGTGGAAGACGTCCCTGCCGCTGGTGCCGAGCGTCGGCCGGGCCCAGACGTTCCGGCCGAGTCTCTCGAAAGCCATGGCGGCCGTCCGGCGGCTCGGCCGGGACAGACAGACGGTCTCCATGTGCGGGATACCGTGGAGGGCGAACCGTTCCACGGTGATGTTCTTCTCGGTGGCGGCCCGCCACGCGTCGGCGTTCGTCCCGAGCGAGACCGCCCCGAACCGGTGCAACAGTCGCTGGAACGGTGCGAAACGCCGGCGTTCCGCGGGCTGGATCTCGTAGATGAGAACGGCCGACGGCGTGACCGTCAGGTCTTCCTCCGGAACCTCGAGCCGGACCGTCGTACCGGTCCTGTGCGCCCGGCCGGTTCCACCTGCCAGGAAGTGCCGTGCGTCGATCAGTACCGGCGGCCGTCCGGTGAGCAGCTCGACGGCAGTGGCCAGAGCGGCGCGACTGCCCTCCATCGAGCTGTGATCGGTCATCAGGACAACTTCGGGTGTACCCATGCCGGTGCCGCCCCCTCCCAGCCCAACCCACCGGGGAGCCTATGACGGCATCGCATCAGGGCGAAGTAGGCATTCCGTCAACCTCGACTTGACGAATCCATCAGCACATGTGGGTGATATGCGAAGCTTGTGGCGTGAACGCTCGCCTCCGCTTGCCTGTCGTGCACTGGCCCGTCTTCGTGCCACCTCTGGCCGCCGTCGTCCTGGCCCTGACCTGGGGGCGGTCGCTGTCCGGCGGGGCGGTGGCCCTGGTGAGCTGCTGCCTGGCCGGTGCGGTGCTCTCCGCCGTGCACCACGCGGAGGTCATCGCGCACCGGGTCGGCGAGCCGTTCGGATCGCTGGTCCTGGCCATCGCGGTGACCATCATCGAAGTGGCCCTCATCGTGACGCTCATGGCCGACGGCGGTGACAAGAGCAGCACACTGGCCCGCGACACCGTCTTCGCCGCCGTCATGATCACCTGTAACGGCATCGTCGGCCTGTCCCTGCTGGTGTGCGCGCTCAGGCGCCGGGTGGCGGTGTTCAACGCCGAAGGCACCGGCGCCGCCTTCGCGACGGTGGCGACGCTGGCCGGACTCAGCCTGGTCCTGCCCACGTTCACCACCAGCACCCCGGGACCTCGGTTCTCCACGGCCCAGCTCGTCTTCGCCGCCCTCGCCGCGCTCGTCCTGTACGGCCTGTTCGTCGCGACCCAGACCGTACGCCACCGCGACTACTTCCTCCCGGTCACCGCCGCCGGTGAGGTCATCGACACCGACGGCCACGCCGACCCGCCCTCCGCCCGGACCGCCCTGACCAGCCTCGGGCTGCTCGCCGTCGCGCTGCTCTCGGTGGTCGGCCTGGCCAAGGGAGTCTCCCCGGCCATCGAGTCCGCGGTGGCCGCGGCCGGCCTGCCCGCCTCGGTCGTCGGCGTCGTCATCGCGCTGCTGGTACTCCTCCCCGAGACGATCGCGGCCGTACGCGCCGCCCGCCGGGACCGTGTCCAGACCAGCCTCAACCTCGGCCTCGGCTCGGCCATGGCCAGCATCGGCCTGACCATTCCCGCGGTCGCGCTGGCCACGATCTGGCTGGAGGGCCCGCTCGTACTCGGCCTCGGCGCCACCCATATGGTGCTGCTCGCCCTCACCCTTGTCGTCGGCACCCTGACCGTGATCCCGGGCCGGGCCACCCCGCTCCAGGGCGGCGTGCACCTCTCCCTCCTGGCGGCCTACGTCGTCCTCGCCGTCAGCCCCTGAGTCCTCGATCAGTGGCACCTCGGGGTGATGGAGCCGGACGACCCCGTCCTGCTCGGCCCGGATCGTCGCCACGATGTCGCGTACCCCGTCGCGACGGCCCGCCCCTGCGGGCCGTCGCTGCGCGCTCAGTCGGCGGCGGTGCCGAACCACTTGGGCAGTCGGCCGAGCAGATCCTGCTGGTCCTCACCGGCCCACGCCACGTGGCCGTCCGGCCGCAGCAGCACCGCGGGCACGTCCAGTTCCTCGCTGACATCGACGATGTGGTCGATCCGGTCCGCCCAGCCCGCCACCGAGAGCCGGCCGGTCTGGTCGAGCAGCAGGCCGCGGCCGCCGTGCATCAGCTCGTAGAGACGGCCCTGCTTCAGCTTCACGTCCCGCAGCCGCTTGCCGAGCAGTTCGTGGCCCTCGCCGAAGTCGTAGCGGACGTCGACCGCGGTGATCATCCCGGTCACGTACCGGTTCACCTCCTCGAAGTCCATCAGCTTCGAGAACAGCTCCCGCAGCGCGGTCGCACCCGGATCGGCCCCCAACAGCGTGATCTGCGCGCGGGTGTTGTCCAGCACGGCGGCGGCCACCGGGTGCCGTTCGGTGTGGTAGCTGTCCAGCAGTCCCTCCGGTGCCCAGCCGTCGACCGCGGCGGCCAGTTTCCAGCCGAGGTTGAACGCGTCCTGCACACCGAGGTTGAGCCCCTGCCCGCCGGTCGGCGGGTGGATGTGCGCCGCGTCGCCGGCCAGCAGCACCCGGCCGACCCGGTAACGCTCGGCCTGCCGGGTGGCATCACCGAACCGGGACAGCCAACGCGGCGAGTGCACGCCGAAGTCGGTGCCCGCGTAGGCCCGCAGCTGCTTTTTGAACTCGTCGAGGGTCGGCTCGGTCGCACGGTCCTCGGCCACCCCGTCGGCGGGCACGATGACGCGGCACACCCCTTCCCCATCGGGGGCGGTGACACCGAATCGCAGCTGGGTCTTGTTGACTTCCTTGACGGCGGTGGCAATCGTCGCCGGATCCTCGGTCACCTCCATCTGGCCCAGCAGCGTCTCGACCTTGGCGGGCTCGCCGGGGAAACCGACACCGAGCAGCTTGCGCACCGCACTGCGGCCGCCGTCGCACCCGACGAGATAGCGCGAGCGCAGGTACGTGCGTCCCTCTCCCCCGGCGGCCACGCCCTCATCGGCGGGGGTGCCCCCACCCGCCAGCTCGACCGTCACCCCGTCCTCGTCCTGGCTCAGCCCGACCACTTCACAGCCGCGCCGGATCTCGGTACCGAGTTCGAGCGCACGCTCGTTGAGCAGCCGCTCGGTGACCGGCTGCGGGGTGGCGACGCCGTACGGGTGCGCCGTGTCCAGCCGGTCCGGCCATGCCTTCATGACGCCGCCGAAGAGACCGCCGACCTGAAACTTCTCGCTGACCGCGAGGAACCGGTCCAGCAGGCCGCGCTGGTCCATCACCTCGACGCTGCGCGCGTGCAGGCCCTGCCCGCGGGACTGCGCGGTCGGCTCGGTCAGCTTCTCCAGCACGACCACGTGCACGCCGTGCAGCCGCAACTCGCCGGCCAGCATCAAGCCGGTCGGTCCGCCGCCGACCACGATCACGTCAATCATGAAATCCCCCATGGAACGATATGGATCTTCGGCCAGCCGCTCCACGCGGTCCGGCGGCGCGCGCACCCGCACCTCCGTGCCTGTCGTTTCCGCAGGTCCTGGCCTTGGCCGGCCATTCTGCGGCATGACCTGGGCCTTGCCGCAAGGCCCCCCATGCGCTATATGTTGAGAGTGGCAAGGAGTGGGTCGACCTCCTTGCCATCGTCTTTTGCCGTTCGCGGACGTCCGCAGCCGTGCAGCCGTCCGCAGCCGTTCCGGCGTGTGGTGCCGGGGGCGCCGTCGTGTCCTCAGGGTGTCCAGATCGCATGCTTGTCGGCACTCCGGGAGAGCAGGAGAGTGGGGCGCGATCACCCCTGCCGGATCCCACGAGCAGATCCTCCCCGAAACGATCAACCCCAGGATCGCCTTGAGAAAGGAAGATCTCGTCATGGGCAGACGCACCACTCGGGCCTACCGAAGAGCGTTCGCGATGCTGCTGGGAATGACATTGAGCGCTCTCCTGGTCGACGCGGCGCCCGCGTCGGCTGTCGGCGGCGAGGAATTCAAAGCTTTCAACATGTGGTTCGACGTCACCGGCCTGTCCAACACCAATGAATGCATTCCCTCATGGGTCACGGCGCGCTACCGGGACCCGGCGTCCGGCAGCGACACCTGGACCAAGCTCGTCCGGACCAACAACAACGGCTGCGAGACCGACCCGGAGCGTCTTCAGAAGTACGGCGACTTCCAGAACACCTGGAGCAAGGTCAACCTGCTGGGCGGGCCGAAGCCGGGGCAGCACCTGTACTGGAAAGATCTCACGAGCCTGACGCTGACCGTGATCACACCGAACACCCCGCCGGGGCGCCAGAAGTGCGTGAGCGTCAATAAATTCGGTATCTGGGCACTGGACACGAACAACTACTGGCACGAGCTGGTCAACGAGCAGTTCGACTATGTCTTCTGCGACGGCCACAACGACCTCGAACTGTTCGTCAAGCACTGACGCGGCGCGAGCCGGCCGTGCCCGGTGTCGGATCCGGCGCGGGGAGGACGGGGTGACGGATGTTGCCCGACGAGGCGCGGTTGCAGGCGCTCGCGAAATATTCGGGTGATCCCTGGGGGTCACGGAACCCGCGCTTCCGTGAGTACTTCGCGGAAGCGGAGTCCTATATGGACCAGCAGTGGAAAAGCCTGATATACCCCGCGCTCAAAGATCTCGACCTCTCGTCCGTCGTGGACCTCGCCGCCGGGTACGGCCGCAACTCCGAGAAACTGAAGGCCTACGCACAGCACATCACCATGATCGACATTCGGCCCGAAAACGTGGAGATGTGCAGGCGGCGGTTCGCCGGGAGCGATCGGTGCAGTTTCTTCGTGAACAGCGGCTATGACATCCGGCCCGTTCCCGCGGATTCCGTGACGCTGGTCCACTGCTTCGACGCGATGGTGCACTTCGACAGCGATGTGATCCGCTCGTACTTGAGAGACACGTCACGCGTGCTCGTGCCCGGAGGACATGGCTTCTTCCATCATTCCAACTACACGGGTGGACACGACTGGCGAAGGAATCCCGCAGGCCGCGGTTTTATGTCACGCGAGCTCTTCGGGCATTACTGCTACAAGGAAGGTCTGGAAGTCGTCTCGCAGCGCGCGCACCATGACCCGCCGCCGGGCGTCCGGGCCGGCGACCCGGGCGGCGATCGCGGCCATGTCGTCCACGAGTGGGGCGGCGACGGTCCGCGGCAGAGCGGCGGTGACACCGCGGGCCCAGTCGGCGAGCTCGCCCGGGGTGACGGCGGGCAGCACGGTCCGTGGGATGCTCAGCGCCCCCGACACGACGGCGTCGTCCACATCGCGCAGCCACGGCGGATCGTCCACCGGCAGGACGACGACCGCGCACACACCGGGCTCGGCCGTGTGCCGGACGGCGGCCACGTCCGCGGTGTGCAGGACACCGGCCCGGGACGGCGCGCCCGTCATGAGGGCCCGGCGATCTGTTCACCGAAAGGAATCATGAGTCGACTCCAAGTGAGAGCGTGTCGCGCCCGATTGTGCTCGCCTTCCCCTTTCCGTGGAAGGCTCCGGCCGACGGCCCTGCGCGGGACAGGACACAACCCGCCACGATCGCGTGCCCTGTCCCGCGCACCCCGGTCGGGGCGGGGCTGCCCCGCGCCGTTTACTCGGCGTGGACGAGGGAGTCCGGCTCGGCGGCCGGTGTCCGGTCCGGTTCGGCGACGGGGTGGGCCGCGCCGGAGACCTCGATGTGGACGGTCGAGGCCACGTCCGGCGGGACGGTGTCGACATAGGCGACGAGCGTGCCGGGCAAGCCGGGGCCAGGGTCGTGGCCGGGGTCGGGGTCGGGGGCGAGCTCGAGCCGGTGGTCATGGCCGCGGAAGTCGTGGCGCAGGACGCGGGCGGGGACCGAGCCGGGGCGTCCCGGAGCGTCGGCCAGGCGTAGTTGGCGGGGCCGGAGCATCACGTGGCGCGTGCCGGTGGGGGGCGGGGCGGTGGTGCAGGGCAGGGGGCCGAAGGCGGTGGCGGCACGGTCGCCGTCGAAGTCGGCCGGGATCACGTTGGCCTCTCCGAGGAGGCGGGCGACGGTGGTGTCGACGGGCCGGTGGTAGAGGTCCTGCGGGGTGCCGGTCTGGGTGATCCGGCCGTCCCGCATCACCGCGAGAGTGTCGGCGAAGGACATGGCCTCGTCCTGGTCGTGGGTGACCAGGATCGCGGTGGCACCGGTCTGCCGGAGCACGGCGGCGACCTCGGCCCGGACATCGGTCCGCAGCGCGGCGTCGAGTGCGGCGAACGGCTCGTCCAGCAGGAGCAGTTCGGGATCGGGCGCGAGTGCACGGGCGAGGGCGACACGTTGCTGCTGGCCGCCGGAGAGCTGGTGGGGGTGGCGCCGCTCGAAGCCGTCGAGCCCGACCAGGGCGAGCAACTGCGCGACACGCTCGCGGCGTCGGCGGCGCGGGAGGCCGAAGCCGATGTTCGCCTCGACGGTCAGGTGCGGGAAGAGCGCGCCGTCCTGCGGGACGTACCCGATACGGCGCCGCTCGGGTGCCACCCGCCGGGTTCCGTCGTCCAGCACGTGGCCGCGGACGGTGACCTGCCCCCGGTGGGCGGGATGGAAGCCGGCGATGGTGCGCAGCAGGGTGCTCTTCCCGCAGCCGGAGGGCCCGAGCACACAGGCGAGCGTCCCGTCGGCGACGGTGAGGTCGACGCCGCGCAGGACCTCTTCGCGGCCGTGGGAGGCGAACAGACGCTGGATGGACAGGCCGCTCATCGTGCATCACCGGTTCGGTTCGCGCCGAGGGTACGGCGGGTCAGCAGGAGGACGGAGGGTACGGACATGACGACCATCAGGGCGGCGTAGGGGGCGGCGGCGCCGTAGGCGAGGCCGCTGGTGTACGTCCAGAACTGGGTGGCCAGGGTCTGGGTGCCGGTGGGCCGCAGCAGCAGGGTGGCCGTCAGCTCGGTACTCGCGGTGAGACCCACCATGGCGACGGCGGCACCGAGTCCGGGCAGCACCAGCGGCAGGGTGACCCGGGCGAGAACGGCGAGCGGCCGGGTGCCGAGCGAGCGGGCGACTTCCTCGACGCCCGGCGGCACCTGGGCGAGCGCGGCCCGGACGGCGGTCAGCGCGAGCGGGAAGAACAGGATCACGTACCCGGCCACCAGCAGCGGCGGCTGCTGGTAGAGCGGCTGCGCGTACCGGATGGCGAAGTAGACCACGGACAGGGCGACGGCGATGCCGGGCAGTGCCCGGGTCAGGTACGCGGTCCGTTCGGTCGCCCGCGCCAGCCGGGTACCGCGCCGCCACGAGTAGAGCGCGACCGGGACGGCGGCGGCGGTGGCGACCACGGCGGCGCCGAGCGCGTAGCCGAGAGTGGTGAGGGTCGCGTCCAGCACGGAGGCCGAAGGGAGGGTGGTGGAGCTGCCCTTGAGCAGCCAGTACGCGAGGGCGTACACCGGCACCCCGAGGGAGACGGCGGTGACGGCGGTGAGCGCGGTCACCGCCGGCAGGGTCCAGCGGCCGAGGCGCGCGGGTGGGCAGGAGCGGCCGGCCGCCCCGTGCCGGGCGACCCGGCCGTGCCGGCCCGCCCAGGCGTCGAGACCGACCAGCAGCAGCGCGAGGGCGACCAGCACGAGCGTGAGCAGGGACGCCGAGGCGGCGTCGAAGCCGAGCTTGTACTGGTTGAAGATGGCGGTGGCGAAGGTGGTGTAGCGCAGCATCGCGAACGCGCCGTACTCGCCGAGCAGGTAGAGGGAGACCAGCAGCACGCCTCCGGCCAGGGCGGGCCGGGTGAGCGGCAGGGTGACCCGCCAGAGCGTGGCGAGCGGTCCCCGGCCGAGGCTGCGGGAGACCTCCTCGGCGGCGGCGTCGCTGCGGCGCAGGGCCGCGGCGACCGGCAGGAAGACCAGTGGATACAGCGAGCAGCTCATCACCAGCACCGCGCCCCAGTACCCGTGGACGGAGCGGGAGAGCGAGACCCAGGAGTAGCCGCGGACGAACTCCGGCACGGCGAGCGGGAGTGCCAGCGCGACGGTCCACCAGCGGCGTCCTGGCAGGTCGGTCCGCTCGATCAGGTACGCGGCGCCGAAGCCGGTCACCGCGGTGGTCAGGGTGACGGCCGCCGCGAGGGCGACGGTGTGCCAGAGAAGGGTGGCGATCAGCGGGCGGCCGAGCAGCCGCCGGGCCTGTCCCCAGCCGGCCTGGACGGCTTGCCCGCCGACGAAGGCCAGCGGTGAGGCGACCACGGCGACGGTCGCCAGGGCGAGCGGCGCGAGCAGGCCGGCGGTCCGCCACCGCCGCAGCGGTGACGGACCGGCGGGGCGGTTCAGGACGGTCACTGCAGCAGACCGGTGTCCTGGAGCAGCTGCATGGCCTCCTTGCCGTCGCCGAGCTGGGCGACGTCGGCGACGGTGCCGATGCTGTCCAGCGCGGGCAGTTCCGCCTTGCCGCGGACGCCGGTGACCAGCGGGTACTCGTAGCTCTCCGAGTCGGCGATCACGTTCTGCGCGGGGGCGCCCACCAGGTAGGCGAGGAAGGCCTGGGCTGCGGCCTGGTGCTTGCCGCCCTTCAGCGCGGCGGCGCCGGAGACGTCGACCAGCGCGCCCGGGTCGCTCTTGGCGAAGTAGTGCAGCTTGCTGTGCGTATTGGCGGCGCCCTTCTCGTCGCGCAGCCGGTACCAGTAGTACTCGTCGATGACGCCGCCCTCGACCTCGCCGCTGTTGACCGCGGCGGACAGGTCCTCGTTGCTGCCGTAGACCTTGGAGTTGGCCTTGAGGCCCTGCAGCCACTGCTTGGTCGCGTCGGCGCCCTTGGCCTTGAGGACGCGGGTGACGACCGGCGCGAAGTCGGTCTCGCTCGGCGCGATGCCGAGGCGGCCCTTCCACTCGGGCTTGGCGAGGTCGAGCACGGAGGCGGGCGCGGCGCTGTCGGCGGGCTTGCCGGTGCCGGCGAGGAAGGCGGCGGTGCGGGCGGAGACGCCGACCCAGTCGCCCTTCGGGGAACTGTCCGCGGCGGGGACGGCCTTGAGGGTGCCGGCCTGGACGGGGGCGAGCAGGCCCTTGTTCTCCAGGACGGTCAGCGCGGGCGGGTTCTCGGCGTAGAAGACGTCGGCGGGGGAGGCGGAGCCCTCCTGGAGGAGCTGGTTGGCCAGTTCGGCCTCGTCGCCGGAGCGGAGGCTGACCTTGACACCGGTGCGCTTCGTGAAGTCCGCGGTCAGCGCCTTGACGGTCTGCTCGTGCTGACCGCTGTAGAGGGTGATCGACTGACCGGCCAGGGACCGCCCGTCGCCCGAGGGCGACGCGGCGTCGTCGGTCTTGGTGGCCGAACCGCAGCCGGCCAGCGTGAGGAGGGAAGCGGCCACTGCCGATGCGGCCGTGAGTCCGGTTTTGCGCATGGTGAAGATCCTTCGCGATCCATGAAGCCCGGTGGTGGGGGGAGGGCATGTGGGGGGAGTCGAGGGTGGCGGCTGGGCGCCCCGTACGTCCTGAGCCCGGGACACCTGGCCGGGCTTGGCGCAGAACCTAGAGCAGGAAAGGCTTGCCTAACAAGTTTTACGGCGTCAGATATCGGGGGTATCTCGACTTGGGAATTTTTGGGCAAGCCTTGGCGGGATCAATCCAGCACAATTCGGCTGCTCATGCCTGCCGTAAAGCAAGAGGCGGACGCCGGGAGCCGCGCTGCCGTGGCACGTCCCGGTCCGGTCCGGGTCACGGATTACCGTGACCCGGCTGCCCGGCACCTCGATCGGTTGATCGGGGCGGGAACGAATTCGCGGTCTCGATCCGCGGCCGCACCCGGTCGGCTATGGTCGCGTCGGAACAATTCCCCGCGTACAACGGGTGGCCGAGCTCGCGCGGCCCCGTGTCAGCCGACCGTCACCTTGACGATGCGGCCGGACGCCTCGACCACGAACAGTTCGCGCTTTGGGTCGTGGTCGCCGAAGCCACGGGCGACCCGGACACTGGTGGGCATACGCAGCCCCGACACCAGGACGCAGGAACGGCCAGTGGCCGGATCCACCTGGATGAGTTCGCCGTCACGGAAACTGGCGACCACCAAATGGCCTTCGAAATAGGTGAGGTCGTCGAGAGCCTTGCTCTTCAGCGGGTTCGGGCTGAGTTCGGTGACCGTGGTGTGCCCCGCCGGATTGTTCAGGGGGACGCGTACGACCGGTGACGCGGTACTGGTGAGGACGCTCGCGTACAGTTGGTCGCCGACGATCTCCAGGCCGTTGGTGCCGAAGACGTTCGCCGCCCGCGTCCACTCCTCGTCCTTTGTGCCGTCCGGCCGGATCTTGAGGATGCCGGTGGCCAGCTCACGGCTGACGTAGAAGTTGCCGTCGGTGTCGATGGCCAGGCCGTTGATGCCGGACAGCCCGTCCACGGCCTTCTCGGCCTTCGGAGCGGCGGCGGTCGGATCGAACCGCATGATGCCGCCGCCCGAGGCCCAGGACGTCAGCGGATTCACGCCGAAATTGACGTACATCATTCCGTCCGGACCACGCCGGATTCCGCCGGGGCCGTTCACGGGGAAACTGGCCTTGAGCGTTCCGTCCGGGGCGTATCCCTCGACCCGGTTCTTGGTGAGGTGCGAGACCCAGAGCGTGCCACGCCCGTCGAACTCCAGGTTCTCCCGCCAGTCGAGCAGCGGTACGCCGCCCTCCCGGAACACCTCCACGCCTGCCCGCTCCGTACACGTCCCGAGGGACTTGGAGGTCGGCGCCGGGGACGCGGTCGCAGGTAATTGCGAACCGCCGACCAGTAGCACGGACACCAGGCCGGCGGTACAGGCCGCTCTGCGGATGCGCATCATGAAGGGTCGGTCCTTTCAGTTTGTGGTGCTCGGGGGATGCGTGAGGTTCAACTTGACGTAAAGGAATGCTGGTTACCCGGCAGTATAGAAGCGTGGCGCAAGGCCGCATCCACGGTGGCCTCCACGTGCTGCGCGGCGGCGGCCGGGTGACCGGTCGAACAACTTCGCTCCGCCGCCGGGCGCCTGCGGCAAGGCTGCGGGGCCCGTTTCCCGGGCACACTTCCAGGGCCCGTGCGGCCGCAACGGAGTGGCAGCTGTGGTTCCCGGGCCGCGACAGACGACCGTGTCAACCGGAGGTCATCATCGGCAGATCACGAATCAGCGGGCGCCTCGGCGTGGCCGGTGCGGTACTGACGGCGGTGGCCGTCGTCGCCTCCCCGGCGGGAGCGGGTCCGGCGGTGGCGGGCGCGGGGTGTTTCGACCGGGCGAGGGAGCCCTACACCTCGCAGGTCGACAGCCATCTGCACTTCCGCCCGTTCGGCGGGCAGGCGATTCCGTTCGAGGAACTCACCGGGTATCTGCACAAGAGCGGTGTCCGGCACGCGAGCATGTACGGCATCGGGCAGACGCTGCCGGTGAACTCCACCTGCACGTACTACCTGGACTGTCCCGGCACTCCCGTGGTGCCGAGCATGAAGAACGACTTCGCCAACGCCGGGAATTACGTGGAGGCGAAGCCCAAGGACCCCGAACTCGCGGTCTCCATGACCTTTATGGACCTGAACCACCCGGAGACCGTCCCGCCCGGAATCGCCCTCTACGACAAGGAGTTCCCGGGGGTGTTCCGGTGGGCGGGGGAGGTGAACCTCGTCAAGCAGGCGCTGTTCCCCAACCACCACACGCCCGCGACGAGCGAGAACATCAAGAACTGGGCACCGTTCATGAAGGTGCTGCGGGACCGCGGGATTCCGATCACCATCCACTCGGACCTCGGGAGCGACGCGGAGCAGACGAAGTATCTCCACCTGATGGAGGAGACCCTTCGGCTGTATCCGGGGAACAAGATCGTATGGGCGCACATGGGCCTGTCCAAGGAGCTCACCACCATGGACCCCGACCGGCATATCAGGCTCATGGAGAGGCTTCTGGACGAGCACCCCGACCTCACGCTGGACCTCAGCTGGCGGGTGCTGGAGGACAACTACTTCAGCAAGCCGGGAGTCAGGCAGAAGTACGCCGCGTTCCTCGACCGGTATCCGACCAGGGTCATTCCCGGCACCGACTTCGTGGCCTCGCGCGACAAGGACTACCACGTCTATGAGCAGGAGCTCGAAGTCACCAGCCGGATCAACAAGGCACTGGACGACCGGGCCTTCCGCGACATCGCCCTCGGGGAGAACTACTACCGACTGCTCGGCCTGAAGGAGAACGCGCCGGAGGTATGCAGGGCGGGGTGAGGCGAGGCGGCCGGCCCCGCCTCAGGAAAGGCGTCACGACACCGGGCCCGCCGACTGCCACCATCGGAGCAACTGGTCGTACGGGGAGGAGGACTTGGTCAGCGAGAGAATGGACAGGGTGCTGTTGGTCCACTCGATGTCGTTGCCGCTGCCGTCCTTGTCCCGGTAGCACGCCATCTTGCCGGCCTCCTGTCCGGCGACCGAGTAAGGCTGTTTGCCGTTCAGCGGAGTCGACGCATCGCAGCTGGTATAGCCGAACGAATAGTTGCTCAGGTCGCTGTCGTAGGCGTTCTGCATGCTGAACGTGTCCGGGAACTGCATATAGACGACCGGCGCGCCACCCGTGGGCTTGCAACTGACCGCGCCGACGGCGGAAGAGGGGAGCTGTGAAGCGGCCACGGAGGAGCAGGAGCCGCGGATGGCCGGGGGCACGTGGGCGAGGAGGCTGTCGTCGGCGACGGACGCCCGGGCGGGCTGTACGGCCAGCAGGGCCATGCACGCCGCTCCGGCCATCACCACCCCGGTCCTGACACGTGCCGGTGACGGGCGGAAGACGGCGGGTGCGCGGGACA
Source organism: Streptomyces sp. NPDC002537 (assembly GCF_053594975.1). Classification (NCBI taxonomy): domain Bacteria; kingdom Bacillati; phylum Actinomycetota; class Actinomycetes; order Kitasatosporales; family Streptomycetaceae; genus Streptomyces; species Streptomyces sp. NPDC002537. The sequence goes on along the minus strand of NZ_JBSFWT010000006.1, from coordinate 107,029 downwards.
TGGCTGACTCCTCGGCGGGGCGACGGCGGGCCTGCGGCGGCAGGCCTGTGGGGGAGTCTGTTGTATGCCGCGCGGCTACGGCGCGGTACACGACCGTGCGCCCCCGTTCCGGCTCCTTCGCGCTCCCACGCCTTGGGTTACCCGCTTGCATGCCTGGCCGAAAGTACGGGCTGGCAGCGGCCGCCGTGCGCCACGAAGATGCTCCCCTGCCCCATGGGGCCGATCAGAAGGGTGGGGAGCGGATGGAATTACGACAAAGAACGCCACGGGACGGACGGGCCGGGAGGCTGGTGCGCGGAGCGGTGGCGCTGGCGCTCGTCTGCGCCGGGGCCGCGACGACCCCCGCAGTGGCGGCCGCACCGGCCGCGGCCAGGTCCGACGGAGCCGAGGCCGCGTGTGCCACGGACCCCGGTGCCAAGGGCCTGGCGAGCAGTCCGGCGTCCGACAGCCCGGTGTCCGTGGACCGTGCGGACGGCCGCATAGCCCAGTTCCAGCCCTTCTACGACGCCACGGCGACCCGGGGCCTGCCCTTCGTCTGGCACCGCGAGCAGGACACGCCGGGCGGCACGTACGGGCCGTGGCAGCGGGTGAGCGCGGCGACCGTGGGCCCGAAGGGCTACTCCATCGCGGCCGTCGAGAACTCGGCGGGCGACCTGGAGCTGCTGTTCTCCAACTACGGCTCGTTCTGTCACACGGTGGAGGACGGTGGTGAGGGCGGCTGGAGCACACCGGACGCCTTCGGCCTCGCACCGTCGCCGTACCACGGTGGAGCCGTGCTGTTCAAGGAACGGGACGGAAGCATCGACGCCTTCGCCGAGGGCTCACGGACCGGCAGCGCGATGCAACTGCGGCACCAGCGGAACGCGGACGAGGGCTGGGGCCCGGTCCAGTCCATGGGCCGGGTCCCGGACCCGAACGTGGGCCTGAGCCAGCCGAGTGCCGTGGAGCAACTCCCGGACGGAAGGCTCCGTCTGACGGCACCCGAGTGGAACAGGCCCCGCACCTGGGAGGTCTACCAGTCGGCACCGGGCGGCGGCTGGGAGCCATGGCACCTGCTGTCCCCGGGGGCGGCATCGGCCCCGCGGGCCGTCACCACCACCGGTCCGCAGCTGAACGTGCACCGCACCACCGCCATCCTCGACGGCGACATCGTCCGGTTCACGATCACGGGCGGCCCTCCCGGGGGACGCGTCTGGGTCAAGCAGTGCGGGCCCTCGGCATCCGTGACCACCTGTGACGACGCCACCGGCCGCCAGTTCCGCGTGTACCCGGACGGCACCTACCAGACCTCGCCGAAGAAGCTGTACGCCCAACTCGGCACTAAAGCCGGGGCCTTCGACTGCCGCACGGCCCAGTCCGACAACCCGTGCTCCCTGGCGCTCACCGACAACACCGGGGCCCTGCTCACCACGGTCCCGCTGAGCTTCCGCCCGCAGGGCCGCCTGGAGGCACAGCCCACCCTCGATGTGGACCCGGACGAGGGCCTGGTGGACGGCCGGCCGGTGCACGCGACGGGCCAGGGCTACGAACCGCAGTACCACGTACTGATCATGGAGTGCGCCACCGGCTCCGCCGACACCTTCGGCTGCCGCCCCCGCACCAGGCCGCCGGCGACCACCGACGACGGTCAGGTCGACGAGACGGTCACCCTTTCGGCGACGTTCACCGGCATCGACGGCCGCACCGTCGACTGCCGCGCCGAAGGCGCCTGCGAGCTGGTGGTCTTCGGCACCCGCGTCCGCGGCCCGGAATCGGTCCGCCACCCGCTGGACTTCGTGGCGGAAACGACCCCGCTCAAGAAGTGAGCGAGGCCGTTGCCGTGAACGAGGAGGAGTGACGAGGAGGGTAACGAGGAGGAGTGACGAGGAGGGTAACGAGGAGGAGCGTCGAGGGGCGGCCTGGCCTAGGCTTCGGTCCGCTCCTCGAGACGGCTTCCCCGTGGCATGGTGACGGACAGGATGTCGCTGGGGGCGTCCAACGCGATGCGGTGCCATCGCCCGCGCGGCACGATGACCGCGGTTCCGGCCGTCAGCTTGATCTCCTCCTCTCCTTCCCCCGGCTGTTCCGGTCGGAAGGAGAGGCGTATCCCGCCGGTGAGGCAGGAGACGACTTCGTCCGCGTCGGGGTGGATCTCCCAATGGCCGGCGTGGACGTTGGCGTCGGTCTCCACATGGAAGGACATCAACTGCCAGCCGTCCCGCGAGAGATCGAAGGTCTGCGGTTCGGCGTGCACCTGGCCGTCCTGCTGAAAGCGGATGAACGACGCGAAGAGGTCGATCGGGGTGGCGGTCATGCCGGGACTTCCTTCCTGTGGTGATCTTTCATCCGGTGGGTCGTGGCGTGGGGATGGCGGGCCCGGTCGGCCGTGACCATCTCACTCGGCCAGGGCGCGGCGCAGGACTGCGGAGATTTCGGCGAGTTGTCGCTGGGACACTTCGGCGGACAGGATGGCCTGGGATCCGTGGAAGGTGCCGGGCCATTGGTGGAGTTCGACCGGTACGCCCGCCTGTAGCAGGCGCAGTGCGTAGTGGATGTCTTCGTCGCGGTTGGGGCAGTATTCCGCGGTGGCGATGTAGGCGGGTGGCAGGCCGGAGAGGTCGGTGGCCCGTGCGGGGGCGGCGTACGGGGTGGCGGGTGTGGGGCCCAGGTAGAGCCGCCACAGTTGGGTGGCCTTGTCGCGGTACATCATGGGGGTGTCGGTGAAGTTGCGTGCCGACCATGTTTCCTGCCGGTCGTCGAGTCCGGGCTGGTTGAGCAACTGGAAGTGGATCGGTGGTCCTTGCCGGTCGCGTGCCCGCAGGGCGGCTGCGGCCGCGAGTCCCGCGCCGGCGCTGTGGCCTCCGACGGCGATGCGTGCCGGGTCGATGCCGAGTTCGGCCGCGTGCTCGGCCGTCCAGGCCAGCACGGCGTGGACGTCGTCCAGGGCGGCGGGGAAGGGGTGTTCGGGGGCCAGGCGGTAGCCGACCGAGATCACCACGGCGCCGGATCCGTCGGCGATCCGGGTGGCCCACGGGTGTTCGGTGTCCAGATCACCCATGACGAATCCGCCGCCGTGCAGCCAGACGACGGCGCCCTGTGCCGGGTGCGGGCGGTAGATCCGTACCGGCACGTCCGGGCGGGCGGGCACCGTACGGTCCTCGACCTCCAGGCCCGCGATGTCCGGTGCGGGCACCGCGGCGGCCAGCCCGGCGAACTTCTCACGCGCGGCGACCGGGTCGGCCATGTCGGCCCGGGGGAACAGCGGGATGAATGCTTCGAGTTCGGGATCCATACCGGCCATCGTCACGCCCGCCACCACCCGGGGTCAGCCGCCATCCGTCGCACATCCCACCCCGATCGCGCACCGGCCGGCGCGCCCCTTTTCCTTCCTTTCCTTCTATCCTTCTGCCATGGAGGCACTGGCCGTACGGCTGTCGGGACTTGATCCGTACGTCGACGGCGCGATCCGCATCGTCGCGTTCTACGACACACTGATGCGCCGGCGGGTGGATCTCCCGGCGCTCGGCCGTGCCTCGGCGGGCCTGGCCGAGTGCGTGGCCGGGATCCGGCTCCACGGCACGGGGCGGGCGGTCCGCATGTCGCCCGGCGGCGGGGAGGCCTCCGCCCCGCCGGCACCCGCGTCCACCACGGTGCCGGTCACACTCGACGAGGAGGAGATCGGCACGGTGTGGCTGGAGCGCCCGGCCCCGCCCAACCCGCTCGACGAAGTCCTCCTCGACCGGCTCGCCATCGCCGTCGCGGCGGTCGTCGAGCGGTACGGCCCGGCCCGCACCACCATGGCCGACCCCGCCCTCGTCGAACTGGCGATAAGCGCCGGCGGTGACGAGGCGGCCACGGCCAGGGCGTTACGGCTCCTGGGCTTCGCCGCCGACCTGCCGGTCCACGTCGTCGCCGTACGGTCGAAGCTTCCGCTCGACCAGGTCGGCGGCCTGCTCTGCCCGGCACGCCCGGTGAAGGCGGCACTGATCGCCGATGTGGGCGTCATCCTCGCCACGACCCTGGACCCGGCCCGGTTCCCGGCAGGCGTCCGCGCGGGCATCGGCGCCGCCGAAGGCCCCGACCGGTCCTGGCGGGAAGCCCGCACCGCCCTCCGCTTCACCACTCCACGCCAACCGGTCCTCCACTACGCCGACTTGGGCGCGCTGGCGCTCCTGGCCGAGATACCCCGGGACGCCGCGCGAGGCAACGCCGATGTGACCGCGATCGCCCGCATCGCCGAAAGCCCGGAAGATCTGGAGACCCTGGACACCTACTGCGCCGTCGGCTCCCTGCGCCGGGCCGCCGACCTTCTCCACCTGCACCACAGCAGCGTCGCCCGCCGGCTCGAACAGATCGGCAGGACCCTGGGCATCGAACTCACCGGGCCCACCGGACTGGTACGGGCCAGACTCGCCCTCACCGCATGGCGGCTGCTCGACGACTGACGACCGAGGAAGGCCCGCCCCGACGGTTCACGGGCGCACGGCCAGCGGGTTGGGGACGGGGAGATAGCGTGGCTCGGTGCCGTCCGCGTCGATCCAGCGGGACAGGAGGTTGGCCTTGCCCGGGACCGTCGGCGCGGCGAGGAGCGCCTCGGTCTCCGGGAGGCCGCGCTCCTTGTCGTAGCGTTCGAACTCCCGCCGCGCGGCGGGCCACAGCGCGTCGGCGGACGGGGGGAAGCGGTGGGCGAGAGTGTTCGCGATCTCGGTGAGGTTGTTGACGACGAGGCAGTACACCAGGCGCTGCCAGGCCGCCTCGCGAGATGTCCTGGGGACGGTCTTGGCGCCTTCGGTGTCGCGGAAGACGGCCTGGACGGGTGTGCCGTCCGGGGCCACGGCGACCAGGGTGTTCTGGAGGTGGCACTCGACCGCGACGTCGTGCCGGGCGTACGCCTCCAGCACGGGCGGGACGACCTGGGCCAGGTAGGCCGACCACCACCGCAGCGGGTCGGTGAGGCGGTCGAGGGGGCTGCCGTCGAAGCCCTCGGGGAGGGCGGCGGCCAGGACGGCGGTGGCACCCGGGAGCAGATGGCCGTCCAGGCCGTCGCGGACGAGGACGGGGAAGGTCTCGTCGAGGCCGCGGACCGTACGGTACCCGCGTTCGCGCAGCCAGGCCGCGGGGCCGCCCATCGCCCGGAAGGCGGCGGTGACCAGCGGATCGGTGCGGCGCACCTCGTGGAGTTCATGCCGCCGGATCCGCCGGACGTCATTGGTGATCTGCACCTCCAGGCTGAACTTCAGGAACAGGTCCCCGTCCGCGCCGGGGCGTTCGGGGCTCCCGGGGACATGGACCGTGCGCACCGAGGACGTGGCCCGAGCGCGCCAGGGCGTGGTGCCCGACCGGACGAGGCGGCCCTCGGCGAAGGCGGCGCGCACGGCGGGCAGGCGGTGGGTGAGGTCGAACTGCCAGGGGTGGACGGGCAGCGGGCGGTAGCCGGGCGGGACGTGCCCCAGGGCGTCGAGGGCGCGGGTGTCGCCGTCGTCGATCACCGCGTCCTCGCGCACGCCCAGCAGGACGAGCGGGAAACGGGCATGGGCCTCGGGCGCGTAGCGCAGCCAGGCGCCGGGCGGACCGCCTCCGCTGCGGGACTTGGGGGCCGGGTGGTAGGGGTGCCCCATGACCAGGGACTGCTCGGAGCGCAGCCAGAGGTCGTCGGGCGGGGCGGTACGGGCGCGGGCGGCGAGGAGCGCCTCGACGGCCGCGCGGCTGGCGGCCATCTCGGCGGCCAGGGCGGCGTTGGAGCGCCCGGTGGCGGCGCGCATCTCCTGGACGGCGAGGTCGACGAGGTCGGAGTGGCACAGGGGGTGCCAGGTACCGCCGGTCCACAGCTCGGGGGCGGAGGGCCAGCGGCCGGGGCGGACGCGCAGCAGTCGGCCGCCGGCACGCAGGCGGTGGACGGTGCGGCCGGCGGCCGGTTCCCCGGCCGGTAAGGCGGTTTCTCGGAGCAGGCAGTTGAGCAGTGGCGTGACGGCCAGTGCGTCGGCTGTCCGGGCGAAGGCATTCATCGACCGTCAGTATGTGTGGAGTGCGTTCGAGTGCGGTAGGACGTGCGCGTGTGCCGTACCGACACCGAGCGGGACCTCGCGAAGGAACTGGACAGTATTCGCCCTGAGTTGACCGTCGCGTACCGTTCCGCCCTGCCCGGGGCGCGGGCGGCGATCCTGGCCCGGCTGTGGCGCGGGCTGGTCCACGAGCCGCTGCCCTGGATCGCGGGCCGTACCGCCGGGGACGGCGGTCCCGTGCTGCGGCTGGCCGACGGGCGGCGGCTGCACGGTCCGCCGTCGGATCCCTGGACGACGGGGACGGCGGTCGCCGCTGTGGAACTGGACGGCGTTCCGTACGACCGCCCGGCCCGGTTGCTGACCGCCCTGGCCGTGCCGGGCGGGGAGCGCTTCGCCGCCGAACTCGACCACAGCGTCGCCTCCTTGGCGCTGTCGCGCACGGCGCCCCGGCCCGCTGATCCTCCCGGGGCGCCGTGGGAATGGGAGCAGCGGTCGCCGGACGGCCATCCGTACCATCCCGGCTGCCGGTCCCGGCCGGGCTTCTCGGCCGCCGAACAACTGGCGTACGCGCCGGAACACCGGCCGGTGGTGGGCCTGCGGCTCGTCCCCGTGACGGATGCCACGGTGCGGGGTCCGTGGCCGTCGGAACTCCGGGACGGTGCGGCCGTGTTGATCCCGGCGCATCCCTGGCAGGCCGCGCACGTCCTGGCAGGCCGCACGGCGCTTCCCGGGCCGGAGGCCCATCCGCTGCTGGCGCTGCGGACGCTCGCCCTCGGCCCGGATCTGCATGTCAAGACGGCGCTGAGTGTCCGGCTCACCTCGGCCGTCCGGGACATCTCCGCCTACTCGGTGGACCATGCCCTGGCCACCTCCGAGGTCGCCGAGCGGGTGGCGGACCGCCTGGGCGGGCGGCTGCACATCGCGCGGACGCTGGCGGCGGCGGGAGCGGGCACGCCGGACCTGGCCGCGATGCTGCGGGAGTCGCCGTATGCGTACGCCGGTGCGGGGGAACGGGTCGTGCCCGTGGCCGAACTGCCCGCGCTCTTCGCCTGCCACGCCCCGCGGGAGCGGATGGAGAGGACCATCGGGTTCGCGCGCCTGGCCCTGGGCGTCTGCCTGGACCTGCTCGATCTGGGGGTGGCCCTGGAGGCGCACGGGCAGAATCTCCTCGCGGTCGTCGACGCGGAAGGGCGGGCCCTGCGGCTGGTCTACCGCGATCTCGCCGACATCCGGATCAGCCCGGAGCGGCTGATCCGGCACGGCTTTCCGGCCCCGCCGCTCACCGGCCGGTTGCTGAACGACGACCCGTCCGTCCTGCGCCGCAAGGTCTTCGGCGGCCTGATCACGGGCGCGCTGGGCCCGCTGGCCGGGGACGCCCCGACGCTGGGCACGATCCTGGAGGCCGCCACGCGGGACCTCACCCCGACCGCGGACCTGCGGGTGCTCCGGGCGGAGCGGCTGCCGGCGAAGGCGCTGACGCTGATGCGGCTGGCTCCGGGAGGCGACCGATGGGCGATGCTGCCCAACCCGCTTTCATCCGGCAGGGGGTGATGCGGAGGGCGGCCGGTCTATCCGGCGGTGGTGATGACCAGGGTGCCCGCGACGCTGATGGACTTCAGCCCGGTGGGACCGGCGCAGTCGGTGAGGTTGATCCTGGACCGGAGCGCGTCGATGGCCATCGTCCAGGTGGCGCCCTGGTACCGGCCTTCGGTGATCCCGCCGTCGAGGGGGGTCTGGGCGCTGAGCAGGTCTCCGATGGGGGTCATGTTCCAGGTGTAGGTGCTGGTGGGCTGGTTGTCCTTGGCGTCCCAGTCGACGCGTTGCGGCGTGCCGGGTGTGTTCGTGTAGCTGCCGACGGTACAGGTCACGTTGTTGCCGGTGCCTTCGGCCACGAAGTCGCCCATGGTCATGGCGGCATCGCCGGTGCACTCGCGCAGTGCGCCGGTGGGGTCGCTGATCCTGGCCGTCACGCCGTTCTGCGGTGTGGTGGTCAGGGGCGGATCGAAGTTCATCGTCCATGTGTTGTCGCAGGTGATCACCGTGGGCGCACCGGCGGACGAGACGTCGTAGAGGGCGAGTGCGGTGAAGAGGGCGCCGGCCGCGACGACAACCGGGAGCCGCCAGAGACGTTTCATGTGCCTGCTCCTTCGGGGGTACGGCGAGCGATCAGGAGCGCCCCGCCGCTGACCAGGAGCGCGACGAGGGCATAGGTGGGGACGGCGGCGGGGGTGTTGAACCAACCGGCTGCCCGGGTGGCCAGGAAGGCGGCGAGCGTGCTGCCCAGGAGCCCGGCCAGTTGGTATCCGGTCGTGGTGCCGCTGAGTCTCAGGTGGCTCGGGAAGAGTCCGGCGACGATGGCCGCCTGAGGTGCGTACATCGCCGCGAAGGCCGCCAGCGCGAGCAGGTACGCGACCACCAGGACCGGCAGCGAACCGGTGCGGAGCAGGGGAACGAACCCGGCAGCCCACACCGCTGTGGCCGCCGTGCCGGCCAGGCAGACGCGCCGTCGGCCGTAGCGGTCGGACAGGAGGCCGAAGAGAGGGATCAGCGCGATCAGGGCCAGTGGCCCGAGGACCGTGAGGGCCAGCAGGGCGGTGAAGGGCACTCCCGCGACGTTGAGGAAGGTGAGGACATAGCCGAACGAGAACGTGAAGAGCACGACGTCCGCGCCCACGGTCACGGCCGCGGCGGTCAGCAGGCTGCCCCGGTGGTCCTTCACCAGCTCGACGACCGGCCGTTCGCGGCAGGCACCGGCCGAGGCCAGCGCCTGGAAGACGGGGGTCTCCTCGATGCGCATACGGGCCCACAGCCCGACCGCCACCAGCACCGCCGAGAACAGGAACGGCAGCCGCCAGCCCCAGGTCAGGAACTGTTCGGGCGTCATCGGTGCCGATACGGCCGTCATCATGCCGAAGGCCAGCAGATTTCCCGCCGGCGCCCCGGTCTGGGCCCAGCTGGAGACGCGCCCCCGGCGCTCCGGCGCGACGCACTCCAGCGAGACGACGGCCGCGGCTCCCCACGCGCCTCCGAGGCCGAGTCCCTGGGACATGCGCAGCGTCACCAGCAGCAGCGGGGCGGCGAGCCCGATCCGGTCGTACGCGGGCAGCACGCCGATCAGCCCGGTCGAGGCGCCGGTGAGAACCAGGGTGGCCACCAGGACCGGGCGTCTGCCGTACCGGTCGCCGAGATGGCCGAAGAGCACGCCGCCGACCGGGCGGGCCACGAGGCCGGCCCCGTAGAGCCCCACGGACGTGAGCGTGCCGGCGAAGGGCGTCAGGTAGGGGAAGAACCGGTGGTGGAAGACCAGCACGGAGGCGCTGACGTACAGGAAGAAGTCGTACCAGACCAATGTGGTGCCGATGAGGCTGACGACAACGGAGCGGCGGACGTCGCCAGAGGCGTCGGAGCTCACATCGACCTCACAGCATGTGCGTTTCTTTATCGACAACTAGCCATGCTGTGTTCGGCCGCGCACCTTCGCAACGCGAGAGCTCTGAAGGAGGGAAGCCGCACCGGCGGCTCCTGCCCCGCGCGACACCGGGCGCCGCACAACGGTCCGCCCGGTCGGGGCGCCCGACCCGGATGGCCGCATCCGGCATGAGCCGGGTGGCGAGCGCGGCGTGCTGCTGATCCACTCTTCGTGGCGGGCTGCTGAAGGGGAGTCAAACGTGGAACACCGCATCGGAATTCTGGGGACGGGCGCGTTCCTTCCGCCGACAGTCCGTACAAACGCCGAGGTGGGAGCCCGTGCCGGGATCAGCCCGGAGTGGATTCTCGAACGTACCGGCGTGCGGCGGCGGCACATCGGAGGACCGGGCCAGGCGACGTCGGACCTCGCCGCCGAGGCCGTCCGCGAGGCGCTCGCCTGCGCCGGTATCGCCGCCGAGCAGCTGGACCTGCTGGTCCTGGCCACCTCCACGCCCGACGAACTGGGTCCCTCCACGGCGTGCCGGGTACAGGCGTCGCTGGGCGCGCGGAACGCCGTGGCCTTCGACGTCTCCGCGGCCTGCTCGGGCTGGCTCTTCGCCACGCGCGTCGCGCGCGACTGGCTCCTCGGTGACCCGGACGCACGGTACGCCGCGGTCGTGGGCTGCGAGGTCTACTCACCGTTCGTCGACGCCACGGACCGCCCCACGGCCGTGCTGTTCGCCGACGGAGCGGCGGCCACCGTCATGGGACCCGTACCCGCCGGCGAGGGTTTCGGGACCATCGCCCTCGGCTCCGACGGCCGCCGGGCCGGAGACGTCCTCATCCCGGCCGGCGGCAGCCGACGCCCGGCCTCGGCCGCCACACTCGCCGACGGGGGGCACCACATCGCCATGGACGGGCGCGCCGTCCGCGACTTCATCGTGGACATCGTTCCCAAGGCCGTGACGACCGCCCTCGAACAGGCGGGCCTGACACTGGGGCACGTGGACGTGGTGGTCACGCATCAGCCGAACCCGGTCCTGCTGCGCGGCGTGGGAGAGTCCTTGGGCATCGATCCCGACCGACTGGTGGTGATCGGAGACCAGGTCGGGAACATCGGCGCGGGATCACTGCCGTTCGGCCTGGCCCACGCCGCGGCCGAGGGCCGGATCAAGGCGGGTGACCGGGTGCTGCTGGTCGCGTTCGGCGCCGGACTCACCTGGGGCAGCACGGTCATGACGTGGAGCGGCACCACCAGACCCGCGCGCAGCCCGCTCCTCGCGGCCACATGAGGCCCCGGGCCCGCCCAGGCCCGCCCGGGCCCGGCGGTACCGGATTCCGGCCGTACCGGATTCCGGGCCCGTCGGCGCGGACGGGCCGAGCTCGCGGGGCCACCGTTCGCCTTACCCGTTCCGACCGCGAGCCACAACCACGCCTGTCGGCCTCGCACTTGAGGAGAACACCATGGCCACACCCCGGATCCTGTGGGTGGTGGGGGAGTCCTTCTCCCGCGCCACCGTCCATCCCCAGATCGTCACCGCCAGGCAACTGCGCGACCGGCTCGCGCGATACGTCCCGGAGCCCGATGCCCGGCCCACTGTGGTGCCGGGACTGGGAATCGACGAGAACACCTGGGCCGATCTGTGCGAGCGCATGCCCGAGGCCGATGCCGTTCCCGCGGACACCACCCACCGCCACCCCCCGAGACCCGTTCCACGCCATCGCGTGCTCAAGCACGCCCAGGACAACGTCCTCATCGGAGACGCCCGAGCCGCCGACGGCCGCTTCAGTGCCCGCCTCACCGTCCCCAACGAAACCGAGATGATCCGTGATCACACAGCTGATCAGCAGCACGTCCCCGGCATGCTGCTGATCGAGGCATGCACGCAGCTCGTCACCTGGGCCGTCCCGGAGCTCGTCGCGCCCCTTCCCGGCCAGGGCGACCGCTATGCCGTGATGCACGGTCTGGAGACCGACTTCGAGAGGTTCGTCTTCCCGCTCCCCGCCGAACTCGACGGCACCTTGCGGGTCACCGGACCCCCCGAGGACCATCGCATCCCACTGGCAGCCGAGGTGACGATCCGTCAGAGCGGCCGTGTCTGCGTCAACTGCCGAGTGCGCCTGCACGCCTTCGACCCCGCACACATCTTCGCGATCGAACACGCCCAGGCCATGCGCACCCTGGAGCGCTCGGCACACCCCGCCGCGCAGTCCGGGACCGTCGGTCACGTCCTGCCCGGCCCACCGGCCGAGAACCTGCTCCGTGTTTCCCCGGAAGCCCAAGAGGCCGCTCCGTGACGGACCCCGCCCCGGAGCCGTCCGGACCGGCCTCGATGCGGCGCCTGCTGCACGGCGACCGGCTGCGTCAGCTGTCCCGCCTCGACCGCCTGCTCGACAGCCCCTGCTTCGACCGCGGTTCACCTGCCGGCCCGGCCGACGACCGGTACGGGCAGACGTACAGCAGGCTGCGCGCCCTCGGGCTCGACGCGGGCGGAAGCCTCGCCCTGCACCACGACCGGTCCCGCCTGCTCACCACCCTCGAATGGGCCGCGACGGTCGATCCCGGCCTCTTCCTCACGGCGCTGGTCCACTTCTCCGTCGTCACCTGCACCCTGGCCGAACTCGGACGGCCCGGCGAGAGCCTCGCACCCCTCATCGAGGACCTCGACCGAATGGACGCCGTCGGCGGCATCCTCATCACCGAACTCGGCAGCGGCAGCAGTCACCTCGCTCCGGGGACCGAAGCCCGCTACCACCACACCAGCCGTACCTTCACCCTCCACACCCCCGGCCCCGAAGCGGCCAAGTTCATGGCACCGGCCGGCTCACCCGGCCGGTCCAGGATCGCCGTGGTCTACGCCAGACTGCTCGTCGACGACCGTGCGCACGGCGTCTTCCCCTTCGCCGTCCGCCTGCGACACGGCGCCACCACGGCCCCCGGCGCCCGCATCACACCACTTCCGCCCACCTCCCTCGTCCCGCTCGACTACGCCGTCATCAGCTTCGACGGCACCCCGGTTCCTTACGACGGCTGGCTGCGCGACAGCGCGGACATCACCGACGACGGACACTTCGAGGACCCCCTCGGCGGCAGCGACCACCGACTGATCCGCTCCCTGCTGGCCTCCGCCCACGCATCCGTCAGCGCGGCCACCGGCCAGGCCGCGGCCGCCCGGGCCGCCGTCGCCATCGCACTGCGCTACGCCCGCGGGCGCACCACCATGGGGCGGCTCGCGCCCGAGCGGCCGGTCCTGGAATACCGCACCCAGCAGGAGGCCCTCTACAGCGCCCTCGCTCATGCCTACGCCGCGACCTTCCTGGTCAACGAGGAGCGCGAGCGTTTCGTACGAGGGGCGCACAGCGGGCCGACGGCCGTCGGCGACACCCCGCCCACCTGGGCACCCTGGAGTGCGGCCCACCGCGATCTAGCCCTGGCCAAGGCATGGACCTCCCGCACTCTGGAACAGGTCGCCGCCGTATGCCGGCAACGCTGCGGCGCACAGGGCGTGTTGTCCATGAACCGCATCACCGACTACGAGGACCTCGCACGGATCTTCCACGCGGCCGCGGGCGACACCCTGCTCATCCACCTCGACGCCGGCAAGTCGCTGTTGGCCGAACCCCTGCCGCCGGCAGCGGAGCCACCGGCAGGCCCCCTCGACGTGGCCGACCCGCGCACCGCCGTCGGCCTCGCCCGTCTTCGCGAACGCCGACTTCACACGGATCTGGCACGGCAGCTCGACCGGACCACAGGCGCCGGCAGCGGCCCCCGCCTTCAGGCGCCCGACGAGTTCGCCGTGTGGAACCCCCTGCTCCCCGGCCTCGTCGACCTTGCAGTCGCCCACACCAAGAGGGTCGTTCTCGAACGGTTCCAGGACCAGGTCGACGCCCTGGCAGGCTCCCCGGACCAGCCTGCCCTGGCCGCCCTGCAACACCTCATGAGCCTGGACAGCATCGAGGAGGATCTCGGCCGGCACCTCGAACACGGCGACCTGACTCCTGACGAGAGCCGGCTCGTCCACGATGCCCGTCCCCGCGCGCTCGCCGACGTCCACACCCACCTGCCTGCCCTGATCGACACGCTCGCGCTGCCGCCCGCACGCCTCGGTGCCCCGATCGGACGGCCCGACTGGCTCCAGGCCGTCCTCGACTCCGCCCACCACTGACGGTGCCCGGCCCCGTGCCCGGCCCACCCGCCGACCCATTACGCTCTGGGCACCACCCTGCCGTCGGCCCGGCAGGGACGATCCGGACGGGGGAACGCCGTGCGCTACCTGGTGCGCGACCGCATGCTGGCCTTCCACGAAGAGGCGTGGATCGAGACCGAACACCGGGAGAAGATCTGCAAAGTCGACAGGAAGCTGTTCCGGCTGCGCAGCACGTTCGCCTTCGTGGACACCCGGGGCAACCAGGTCGCCACCATCGTCAAGAAGACCCTGACCCTCCACCACACCATCCTGGTCAAGCGGGACGGCAGGACAGAGGCCCGCATCAGCAAACGGGCCTTCACCTTTTTCGGGGACCGCTTCCGGGTCCGCCTGCGGGACGGCAGGAGGCTGCGGATCGTGGGCAACTTCTGGGACCGGGAGTTCGACATCCAGGAACAGGGCACCACACTGGCCCATATCTCCCGCCGTTGGTTCAGCATCCGGGACGCCTACTCGGTCGACGTGATGGACGAAGAGGACGCGACCCTGCTCCTCGTCCTGGCGGTGTGCGTGGACCACACCCTTGAGGACCGCAAAGGGGAGAAGCTCACCAACCTCTGAACAGGAGCGCGGCCGGGCACCACGGGCCCCTGCCGGGTCGGCAGGGGCCCGTGGTGTGGAGCGCTGTCGGCCTGGCGGCCCGGCCTTACTTCAGGTGCCGGCCGAAGAACCGGTCCCCGTCCTCCACTTCGAACCACGGTGTGCCGGTGTGCCCGCCCATATTGGCGTGCAGCGTCTTCTCCTTGGTGCCGAAGGCGTCGAACAGGTCCAGGGCCCGCTGCCGGGGGTTCCCTTCGTCGTCCCACTGCAGCAGGAACAGCAGCGGAACGGTGACCTGCCGGGCCTCCTCGCGCTGGGCGCGGGGCACATAACCACCGGCGAAGAAACCGGCGGCCGCGATGCGCGGCTCGACCGCCGCGAGGCGGATGCCGACGGCGGTCCACCCCGAGTACCCGACCGGGCCGCCGATCCCGGGCAGCGAAAGGAGGGCGTCCAGGGCGGTCCGCCATTCCGGGACCGCCTTTTCGACCAGCGGGCCGACGAGGGACTCGAAGATCTCGTCGACCGGCTCGCCGGCCTGCATCGCCCGGCGGAGGTCGGCGCGGGCCTGCTCGTCGGCGGCGGAACGGGGCCGGTCACCGCACCCGGCGGCGTCGATGGAGGCCACCGCGTAGCCGCACGCCGCGGTGTGCCGGGCCCGCGCCACCAGCCGCGGTTCCCGCTTGGGCAGGCCGTTGTTGTGGGCCATCAGGATCAGCGGGGCCGGTGCCGCTGATTCAGGCGTCCACAGGGTGCCGGGGATCTCGCCGAGGGTGAATTCGCGCTCGAGGACGCCGTCGTCGAGACGCTGTTCAGAAGTGAATTGCATGGTCGTGCCTTTCGGGAGTGCTCTTGAACGGCGCTCCCGGACGACCTATCGCCCGACCGTGACCCCGGAGGGGAGCACCCATGTCAATACTGCGTTCACGGGTACCACCTCCTCGTTCTCTCGCACGGCCTCCGGAAAGGTAGCACTGGCCGCCGTGGTCCCCCAAACGGTTTTTTGCGCGGGCTCCGTGGCCGGCTGCCACGGAGCCGGAACGCCACGCAGAGCTGCTTGGCCTCAGCGCGGCTTCCCGAGGTGAGGCACCGGGGCAGCGGGCGCGCGGGCGCGCTGGGGGCGCTGTCGTTCTTGTCGAGCACAGCCGAGCGCCCTCAGCGAGCGGCATGCAACCCCGCGCCGACTGCTCGGCCCGCTTGTGTGACGAACCGCGTCAGCCGCCGTAGATCCTGCGTGGGGTCGACCATCGCGCACAGGGCGCCGACGACCTCGCCACGCGGCAGCGTCACGGGCGCGGCGACACAGCACACGCCGGGCACCAGCTCCTCGTGGTCCAAGGCCACGCCGCTCTCCTGGATGGCCGCCGCCTCCCGCTTCCAGGAAGTCGGCAGCGGGCCCACCGGGGCGGTCGGCGGCGCCGTCGCCACCAGTACCTTTCCCGCCGCGGTGCCCCACGGCCAGGTCACGCCCGCCCGCAGCGGGGCCAGTTCGTCCACCACGCCGGAAATCCCCGCGGCCGCCATGGTCCGGCCTTCCCGCAGTACGCACAGGCCGACGCTCGCACCGGTGACACCTGCCAGGTGCCGCAGCGGTTGCCGTGCCGCGGCCTTCAGTCCCGGATATGGCTGCCACTTGTGCCCCAGGCGAAAGATCCGTGCCCCCGTCCGGTAGTTGGTGCCGCGGCGTTCGACGGCGCCGAGCTCGATGAGCTGCTCCAGCAGCCGGTACGCGGTCGTCTTGGGCAGGCCGCTGTCCGCGGCCAGCGCGGCCAGGCCCGCCTCTTCCCTCCCCGCCAGCGACTCCAGCAGGGAGAACGCCCCCTCCAGCACGCTTCGTCCGGGCAATGGCTGTTCCTCCGGATTCCGGACCGTCGACCCTCGCCCCGCCATACGCTCGACCCCCTCTCGGCTCCGGGAGCCAGTCAAGGCGGCAGGGATAAACGTCCCGTGTCACCCGGCTAAACAGGCTGGCCCGAGCCGTGCGGCCCTGCTCAAGGGTACGGCTGTGCCCGTGTCCTGTTCCGCTCAGCGGAACGCTCCTCGTGCGGCCGACCGCCGCGCCACTACGGTGAGTTCGCGGACGGTGCTTCTGCCGGTCCGTGGACGGGGGACGAACGAGGGAGGGGAATCCCCGGTGGATACGCTGAGCGGCCCCACGGATGTCATCTGGGACATGACCTATTCCTGTCCGCTGCGCTGT
This sequence comes from Streptomyces sp. NPDC002537, assembly GCF_053594975.1. NCBI lineage: Bacteria > Bacillati > Actinomycetota > Actinomycetes > Kitasatosporales > Streptomycetaceae > Streptomyces > Streptomyces sp. NPDC002537. The sequence goes on along the minus strand of NZ_JBSFWT010000006.1, from coordinate 90,692 downwards.
GTGCACTGCTATTCGGAGTCCGGCCGGCGCCCGTCCCGGCAGCTCGATCACGCACAACTGCTCCAGGTGGCCGACGCGTTGATTTCACTGCGCCCGCTGGGCATCGCCCTCGCGGGCGGCGAACCCCTCCTTGTCGAAGGCGTGCTGGAAATTGCCGAGCGTATCGCGCGCGCGGACATTCCCGTGGTCCTCTACACCAGTGGGTGGCACGTCGACCGGCCCCTGGCCGGACAACTCCTGGAGGTCTTCTCCCGGATCGCCGTGAGCCTGGACGGTGCCACGGCCGACGTGCACGACAGGATCAGGGGCCGGGCCCGCTCCTTCGAGCGTGCGCTCAGGGCTCTCGCCTTCCTCGACGAGGCCTCCCGCGATCTCGCCGCGCGCGGTACCGGCCCCGGCACCTTCGGGATCGACTGCTCGCTGATGCGGAGCAACATCCACCAACTCGAGGAATTCTGCGCCGACATCGCCCCGCGCTTTCCCGCGATGCGGCATCTGATCTTCGGCGTGACGGTTCCCTCAGGGCTGGCCAACCGGACCGGATTCGCCGAGCGCGAGCTCCTCGACGACGCGCAGATCCGCCGCACGGCAAGTGCCCGGCAGCTCGAACACCTGCAGTCGCTCGCACCCGGGACGCTGGACATCTCCATCGAGGACAACCGCATGCTGCTGATGCACCCCGACGACCTCGCCAAGGGCTGGGTCCTGCACGCCATGCAGGTGGAGCCGGACGGCGGGGTGCGAGCCATGCCGATCTACGAGGGCACGGTGGGAAACATCCTCGACGAGGCCCCGGCGTCCTCTGGGAAAAGGCGGTCGCCCGGCGCGGCGACCCGTTCGTCGTGGAAACACTGACACCCGTGCGGACCATGAGGGAATGGGCGGAAGCCGCCCGGCGCATCGACCACCACTTCGGCACCGCCGAGGACCGCGCCAGGATCGACCGGCGCCCCGAGTACCGCTGACCTCTCCTCACCGAATTCTCCCTCGCGTTGCCGGCACCGGACGAAGGCGGAACCCATGGAACCCGGCCGCACCGCGGAACGGTCGCTGCTTGTGGACTGCCTCTGTTCCGTCCTCTCCCGTCACGAACCGCACGAATGGCGGATCAGGACGGGCGACTTCTGGTGTCACGTCCGGCTGCCGGAGGCGCCGTCGCGCATCCAGGGATGGAAACTGCGTGTTTCGGCAACGCCGCTGTCCGCCCCGCTGGTTCTGGCGCAGACAGCCGAGATCCTGGCCGCTCACCGCTGCCCGTTCAAATTCGCCGGAACCCTTGCCCGGGTGGCGGAACTCTGCTCGCGCGGAACGGGCCGGAGCAGCGGTGGCAAATTCGTCACCGTCTACCCGGCCGGCGACGACGACTGGCTGCGCGCGCTCGCGGAAGAACCGCACCGCGCCACCGAGGGCCTGCCGGGGCCCGGCATCCTCTCCGACCGCCCGTACCGGCCCGGCAGCCTGGTGCACTACCGCTTCGGGGCCTTCCACGGGGTGCCCGTCCTCGGCAACGAGGCCTCGTACGAGGTCATGCTGATGGCGCCGGACGGCTCCCTGGACCGGGACCGGCGCGATGCCTGGTTCTCGCCGCCGCCGTGGGCGCCGCGGGACCCGTTCACCGGACAGCGGCCCGAACCGCCCGCGCCCGGCGGGGCGACTCCCCGGCCCGTACGGCTCGACGACCGCTACGTCGTCCGTCACGCCTTCACCGGCGGGGTCCACCGGGCGACCGACGAACGCGACGGCGGCGAATGGGGCCCGCCCATGGCGCTCGCCGAGCGGCTCGCCGTCGGCCTGGTCGGCCTGGTGGAGCTCGTCCATCGCGAGGGCTTCGTCCTGCGCGACTTCAACCCCAACAACGTGATGGTCACCGAGGACCACGAGCTGCGGCTGATCGACCTCGAACTCCTCGCCCGCCCCGGCGAACGTGTGGTCCACGCGCACACGCCGGGCTACGCGGCCCCCGAACAGGCCGCCGCCCGGACCTCCGACCGTTGCCCCGGCCCCGCCACCGACCTCTACGGCCTCGGCGCGGCTCTCCTCCATCTGCTCACGGGCGTGGACCCGTTGGTCGCTCCCGACGATCCGCCCGCACGCCCGTACCGGCAGCGCATCGCGGGGCTGCTCGGCCACCTGTGCCGTGACAACTCCGCGGCGCGCCGGTTCGCGCCGCTCGTCCTCGAGCTCCTGCACGAACAGCCGGGGCTGCGGCCGGACCTCGCGGAGGTACGGCGCGCCCTGACCTGCCGGGCCCTGCCGACGGCATCCGCCGTGAGTGTGCCGCAAGTGGTAGCCGACCCACTCCGACATCCGGAGTGAACGCCGCGAGCGTCCGGCCCGCATACGGGGGCGGGCCGGACGTTCACGGTGTTCTCGCGCGCTCCTCCGGTACGAGGACACACCCGGGCCAGGAAGACTGTGCCGTGGGTCGTGTTCATCGCATCACACGCGGAGCGGGCGACAATGACACGATCAGCCGGAGACCGCGGGGGCGATGGGCAGCCGACGCTTGTGGTCGGTGAGGCGGTAGCGGCGGACGATCGTTTCAAAGGACCGCTCGTCCACCGGCTTGCCCTCCAGGAAGTCGTCGATGTCGTCGTAGGTGACGCCGAGCGCGTCCTCGTCGGCCTTGCCCGGGTCGAGGGTCTCCAGGTCGGCCGTCGGGGTCTTCCACACCAGCTCGGCGGGCGCGCCCAGCGCGTCCGCGACGGCGCGTACCCGGCGCTTGGTCAGGCCGGTCAGCGGGACCAGGTCGGCGGCGCCGTCGCCGAACTTGGTGAAGAAGCCGGAGATCGCCTCGGCGGCGTGGTCGGTGCCGACGACCAGGCCGTCGTGCGCGCCGGCCACCGCGTACTGGGCGATCATGCGCTGCCGGGCCTTGATGTTGCCGTGCACGAAGTCCTGGTGGTGGGCGTCGCGGAAGCTCACCCCGGCGGTCCGCGAGGCCTCGAGCGCGGCGTCGCTCGCGGGCTTGATGTCCACGGTCAGTACGTGGTCGGCCCGGATGAAGGAGAGCGCGAGCTGGGCGTCGTGCTCGTCGGCCTGGACCCCATAGGGCAGCCGCATCGCGTAGAACCGCACCTCGTGCCCGGCGGCCCGGGCCCGCTCGACGGCGAGCTGGCACAGCCGGCCGGCGGTGGTGGAGTCGACGCCGCCGCTGATCCCGAGCACGAGGGAGCGCAGACCGGTGGAGGTCAGCCGCTCGGCGAGGAAGGCCACCCGGCGTTCGATCTCCCGCTCGGCCTCGAAGATCTCGGCGACCTGGAGTTCCCGGGCGATCTCCTGCTGCAGGGCTATGGACGCCGGCTCGCTCACGTCTGCTCCTTGTTCCTGTTCGTTCCTGTTCACGGTGTGCTGTCACACCCACCCTACTCAGCCCTGATACCCGGCATGGCCCCTCCCCGGTGGGGTCCCGGCATCATGGGTGGCTGGGCTGTCCGGCTGAATACGGCCCGCAGGCGTTTGGCTTCCCGTGGGTTGCCGGGACCACCGGGGAAAAGCGCAGCACGATACGTCTGGGATCAGCAGGCCGGCCAGGCAAGGAGTGTCGTGAGAAGACTCGTGCAGGCGGTGACTTTCACCGGGGCATGCGGTCTGGTGCTGTGCGGCACCGGAAGTGCGCGGGCGCAGACCGATCCGGGCGGATCGCTGCTGGCCACCGTGGCGGGCGCGGATCTCGGTACCGTCACCGGAATGGTGTCCGGCGTGATCTGCAACAACCGCCTGGCCGACTTCAATTACAAATCGCCGGTGACCGATTCGCCGCACCCTTGTGTAAACGGTCCGGTCCACAGCGGAAACAGCAGTAACAGCAACAATTTCCTCAACCACGGAAATCCGGTGGACAGCGGAAACATCGAGACCGCCGCCGGTTCCACCAACAGCCTCAACTCCGCCACGGGTGCGGAGCGCGACAGCAGGATCGACGTCTCCAGGATTCGCTAGTACTCCAGCCGTGGACGCGATCCTGCCGGTCGGGGACGCGGTCGTGGAGACGGACCGATATCGGATCGCCGGACCGCCCCTCCCGTACATGCCTCAGGCCCCGGTCTCACCGGGGCCTGAGGCGATCACGGGCACTGTGCCGTCATTTCACAGACGCAGTTCGCCGCCCTCGCCGATGTGCTGCTGGTGGTTGGAGCTGCCCGACGCGGCACCTGTACCGCTGGAGCCGGAGTTGACGGACCCGCTGTTGTTCGTGGGGCTGCCGCTGTTGCTGGGATTTCCGGTCAGTCGGACATTCTGTGCGTTGCTGGTGTTTCCGCTGTTCACGGGACCGTTGACGCAGTACCGGGCCTGGCCTTCGCAGGTGAATCCGGCGTGGAAGCGGATGTATGTGTCGCCCTCGGCGCCGAACGGCCCGTCGCCCCAGGCCATGGCGGGCGACGCCCCGCCCCCGGTCAGAAGCAGGCCGAAAAGACCTGTGACCGCCATCTTCATGGGACTGGTTCTCTTCACTGTGTGGTCCTGACCCTCGCGGTTGGCACATCCCACGGCCTTGCTACCGGTAGCGCCTGCATCGACCAAGTCTGCGAAGTGCCCGGCCTTCCGCGTTCACCCTCTCCGACCACCGTATTCACCGTGACGGCCCTTTTCGGAGGTCACCGGCGAGGACGGGAGGCCGCCGCGACTGTGGCACAGGTCACCCGATCACCTGTTCTTGAAAGTTCAATGAGGTCGTTCTAGGGTGTGCCCCGAGGATGTTCTTGAAGTTTCAAGAACATCCGTTTCCCCCCTCATGAAGGAGTCGTCGTGAAATCCACCCGGAAGGTCTGGGCCACAGCCGTCGCCCTCGGCGTGCTCGTGGCCGGCGGAGCCACCACCGCTGCCGTCGCCCCCACCGCTCACCGCGCGTCGACGGGCGCGAGCGAAGACGAGCAGCTGCAGAAGCTCTACAAGGACGCCGTGGCCGAAGGCGGCCGCCTGGTCGTGTACGCCGGCGGCGACAAGCCGGGTCAGGCCGACTACCTCAAGAACGCGTTCGTCAAGCAGTTCCCCAAGATGAAGGTCGACACCGTCGTCGACTTCAGCAAGAACCACGACGCGCGCCTCGACAACCAGATAGCCGAGCACAAGGTCGTCGCCGACGTCGTCCACCTGCAGACCCTCGACGACTTCCCGCGCTGGAAGAAGGAAGGGGCGCTCGAGCAGTACAAGCCGGTCGGCTGGAACAAGGTCTACGACCGGATCAAGGACAAGGACGGCTACTACACGGGCCTGTTCTTCTTCGCCTTCGCCGACGTCACCGCCACCACGCTCGGCGACAACGCGCCCGTCGAGGCCGAGGACTTCCTGAAGCCCGAATTCAGGAACAAGCTCGTCTTCACCTACCCGAACGACGACGACGCCGTCCTGTACTACTTCAAGCAGCTCACCGACAAGTACGGTTTCGACTACCTGAAGAAGCTGCTCGCCCAGAACCCCAAGTTCGTCCGCGGCACCGCGGACTCCGCGAACCTGGTCGGCACCGGTGACTACGTCGCGAACTTCGGCAGCGCGGGCAGCTCCAGCGGCCTGTCGAAGGCGAGCATTCCGGAGAAGTCGCCCTGGGTCGCGTGGCCGCAGACCGGCGCCATCCTCAAGGACGCCCCGCACAAGGCCGCCGCCAAGCTCTACCTCAGCTGGATCCTCTCGAAGCAGGCGCAGCAGGGCACCGGCGGCTGGAGCTCCCGTACCGACGTGGCCGCCCCGGCCGGCCGCAAGGGCATCTTCGACTATCCGAACATGAACCCGCTCGGTCTCGGCGCGTTCATGAGCGACCGCGCCGCCCTGGACCGCTACAAGGCGCGCGTCAGCCTCTACGTCGGCGACGTCCAGGGTGCGAACCCGGCCGACCCCAAGGGGCGGCTGGGCCTGTACCCCGTCGACCAGAACGGTACGCAGGGCTAGCCCGCGGCGCGAAGGCGCGGCCGGTGGGCGGCCGCGCCCGGTGGGGCGTTGGGGTGACGCATGGCCAAAGTGCCGGTGAAGCACGGGAGTTGTTCGATTAATAGCGATGGGCGAACGGATGGTCCGAGGGTGAGGTCTTGAGGCCTGCTGTCAAGCGGAATATGATGCGCGGGCGCTGACGGGATCCCCGTACATGCAACTGCGCGCCGCGGAACCGGACTTGCTCCTCCGGTTGTGGCGTGAAACGGTGATCCGGAACGTTATGCTGTGGGGAAGAGGCGACTGCAGAGGCGGGAGCGATCGCCCTTGCATCCGGCTCCTCCGGCATCGTTCAGATTCCGAGTCCCTGGTGGGGAGCCGCCTTCGTGGTGCAGACCGTTATCGGTGTCAGTCCGCTCGGAGAGGCCGACGCGCGGGTCGTCGCGGCCGTCCGCAGAGCCGGTGGGACCGGTGTCCTCGACCTCGGCAGCGGGGACCGCCGCGTCCGCGAGGCCCTCGCCCTCACCCGCCGCCGGACCGGCGGCGACTTCGGCGTGCGCGTCCCGGAGGACTGTGCGCTCCGCCCGGACGAGCTGTACGGCCCGGACGGCACGGGGCCGCACACCGTCCTGCTGGCCCCGGGCGTCGGACGGTTCGGGGGCGAGGGCCGTGGCGTCACCGTGCTGGCCGAGGTCCGCTCACGGGCCGAGGCCCGCGCCGCGGTACGGGCGGGAGCGGCCGGCATCGTCGCGCGCGGCGGCGAGTGCGGTGGACCGGCGGGTGAACTGTCCACCTTCGTACTGCTGCAACAGCTGCTCTCCGACCCGGAGACGGACGTCCCCGTCTGGGCGTGCGGCGGCATCGGGCCGAACACCGCCGCGGCGGCCGTCCTCGCGGGCGCCGCCGGTGTCGTGCTCGACGTACAGCTCGCGCTGCTGGAGGAGGCCGCCACCCCGCCCGCGCTCGCCCGCCTGCTGCGCGCGGCGGACGGCACCGGGACGGTCCTGGCCGACGGGCGGCGCCTGCTGGACCGCGACCGCCCCGGTGTCCCCGCCGAACTGCGCGACCGTCCCGTCCCGCTCGGACAGGACGCCTTCCTCGCCCGCCGCTTCGCCGCGGACCACCGCACGGTGGGCGCCGCCGTACGGTCCGTGCGCGAGAGCGTCGACCGGGCGCTGCGGGCCCCCGGCGCGGCGGAGGCTCTGCTTCCGGGGTCGGCCCTGAGCCGCTCGTTCGGCACCGCGCTCCCCGTCGCGCAGGGGCCGATGACGAGGGTCAGCGACCAGGCGCGGTTCGCCGCCGCCGTCGCCGAGGGCGGCGGCCTCCCGTTCATCGCGCTGGCCCTGGCCGGTCCGGAGCGGGCCAGGGCCCTCCTGGCGGAGACCAGGGCCGTGCTCGACGGGCGGCCCTGGGGCGTCGGCATCCTGGGCTTCGCGCCGGACGAGGTACGCGCCGCCCAACTGGAGGCCGTGCGTGAACTCCGGCCCACCCACGCCGTCCTGGCCGGTGGCCGCCCCGCGCAGGCCGCCGCGCTGGAAGCGCAGGGAATCCGCACCTTCCTGCAGGTCCCGACGCCCGGACTGCTCGGCCAGTTCCTCGACGCGGGGGCCCGGCGGTTCGTCTTCGAGGGTGCCGAGTGCGGCGGCCACGTAGGGCCCAGCAACTCCTTCCCGCTCTGGGAGGCCCAACTGGCCGTCCTGGAAGACTTCCTGGACACCCGGCCGGAACGGGGCGGGCGGCCGGGGATCGAGGTGCTCTTCGCGGGCGGGGTGCACGACGAGCGCTCGGCGGCGATGGTCGCGGCCCTGTCCGCCGGGCTCACCCGGCGCGGTGCCGCGGTCGGCGTCCTGATGGGAACCGCATACCTCTTCACCCGCGAGGCGGTGGAGTGCGGCGCGGTCCAGCCGCTCTTCCAGCGCACAGTGCTCACCGCGCGGAGCACCGTCCTGCTGGACACCGCACCGGGACACGTCACCCGCTGTGTACCGAGCCCGTTCACCGACACCTACCGGACACACCAGGAGGAGCTGCGCGAGCAGGGCGTCCCCAGACGGCAGGCCTGGGAACGGCTGGAGCGGCTCAACCTCGGGCGGCTGCGCATCGCCAGCAAAGGCGTCGAGCGCGTCGACGGCGAACTCCACGAGGTGGGCGAACGGCGGCAGTTCGACGAGGGCATGTTCATGGCCGGGGAGGTCGCGGTGCTGCGCGACACCACCACGACCGTCACCGAACTGCACCGCGACGTCACGGACCGCGCGGCCGCCTTCTACGAGCGGCGGGCCGCCGAACTGGGCGGTGCCGAGCCGTCCGGGGAGGCGGACGGCACGACGGCACCGGCCCCCGCGCCGCAGCCGCTCGACGTCGCGATCGTCGGCATGTCCGCCATGTTCCCCGGAGCCCCCGACCTGCCCGCCTACTGGGCCCAGGTGCTCGGCGGCGCGGACGCGGTGACCGAGGTGCCCGCCGACCGCTGGGACCCGGCCCTCCACCACGGCGAAGGGGCGCCCGCGCACGACGTCTCGGTCTCCCGGTGGGGCGGCTTCCTGCCGGAAATCCCCTTCGACCCGCTGCGGTTCGGCATCCCGCCGTCCTCGCTCTCCTCCATTGAACCCGTGCAACTGCTCGCCCTGGAAGCGGCTCGCAGAGCCCTCGCCGACGCGGGCTACGCACACCGGGACTTCCCGCGCGAACGCACCGGCGTGGTCTTCGGGGCCGAGGCCGGCAGCGACATGTCCCACGCGACCACGCTGCGCACCGTCCTGCCGTCCTACCTGGGCGGGCGGCTCCCGGAGGACCTGGCGGAGCAACTGCCCACCCTCACCGAGGACTCCTTCCCCGGGATGCTCGCCAACGTCATCTCCGGCAGGATCGCCAACCGGCTCGACCTCGGCGGGGCCAACTACACCGTGGACGCCGCCTGCGCCTCCTCCCTGGCCGCCGTCGACGTGGCCTGCAAGGAACTGGCGACGGGCGCGGCGGACCTCGTCCTGTGCGGCGGCGCCGACCTGCACAACGGCATCAACGACTACGTGCTCTTCTCGTCCGTGCACGCGCTGTCGCCCACCGGCCGCTGCAAGACCTTCGACGCCGGGGCGGACGGCATCGCGCTGGGCGAGGGCGTCGCCTGCGTGGTGCTCAAACGACTCGCCGACGCGCGGCGCGACGGGGACCGGGTCTACGCCGTCATCAAGGGCGTCGGCGCATCCAGCGACGGACGCTCCCGCGGCCTGACCGCGCCCCGGCCGGAAGGCCAGCGCGCGGCGCTGGAACGGGCCTACGCCCAGGCCCGGATCTCACCGGCCCGGGTCGGCCTGGTCGAGGCGCACGGCACCGGTACGGTGGTCGGCGACCGCACCGAACTCGACGTGCTCACCACGGTGTTCCAGGAGTCGGGCGCCGAGCCGGGCGGGTGCGTCATCGGCTCGGTGAAGTCGCAGATCGGCCACACCAAGTGCGCGGCCGGACTCGCCGGTGTCATCAAGACGGCCCTGGCGCTGTACACCGGGGTGCGCCCGCCGACCCTGCACGTCCGGCGGCCCAACCCGGCGTGGCGGCCGGAGAGCAGCCCGTTCGTCTTCCACGAGCGGCCCCTGCCCTGGGCCGAGCCGTCCGGCGAACGCGTCGGCGGGGTGAGCGCCTTCGGCTTCGGCGGCACCAACTTCCATGTGGTGATGCGGGGTTGCGACGGCGAGGCGCCGCCGCGACAGGCCGCCTACGCCTGGCCCGCCGAGCTGTTCCTCTTCCGCGGCCGGGCGGCGATCGAGGATCTGCTGCGGCTGACGGAGGCGAACGCGGCCCACGGGCCCGGCGGGACAGCCGCCGCGGACACGGAGGACACGACCCGCTGGCGGCCGTGGCGGCTCCGTGACCTGGCACGCACGGCGGCACGCCGGGCCGCGGACCCGGCCGCCGGTCCGGTCACCGCGGCCGTGGTCGCCTCCGGCCCCGCCGAGCTGACCGGGCTGCTGCGGGCCGCGCTGGCCGACCGGGCGGCCCCGGGCCTCTTCACGGCCGGGGCCGGGCCCACCGGCGGCAAGCTGGCCTTCCTCTTCCCGGGCCAGGGCAGCCAGCGGCCCGGCATGCTGGCGGACCTGTTCACCGCTTTCCCGGAGACGCACGGGCACCTGCGCCACGCCCCGGCCGCCGCGATGTTCCCGCCGGCCGCGTTCGACCCGGCCGTGCGGGACGCGCAGCGCGCCCGGCTCGCCGACACCCGCAATGCCCAGCCGGCCCTGGGCGCCGCCTGCCTGGCCGTCCACGACGTGCTGTCGGACCTGGGCATCCGCCCCGACATGGCGGCCGGCCACTCGTACGGGGAACTCGTGGCGCTGTGCGTGGCCGGCGCGTTCCCCGTCGAGGCGCTGCCGGAGCTGAGCGGGCTGCGCGCCGAGGCGATGGCGAGCGCCGCCGGGGGCGAGCCGGGCACCATGGCCGCCGTCACGGCGGGGGCGGCCGCGGTGGAAGCCGCGCTGGCCGAGGCCGGGCTGGCCGGGCAGGTGGTGGTCGCGGGCCACAACTCCCCGTCCCAGACGACGGTCTCGGGGCCGAGCCGGGCGGTGCGGCAGGGAATGGCCGCACTGGAGGACGCCGGCTTCCGCGTCCGCCCCCTCGACGTGGCGTGCGCCTTCCACAGCCCGATGATGGCCGACGCGGCGGAGACCTTCGCCGAGGCGCTCTCCTCCCGCCCCTTGCGGGCACCGGACATCCCGGTGTGGTCCGGCCTGACGGCGACCCGGTACCCGCCGGACACCGCCGAACTGCGGGCCAGCCTCGCCGGGCAGATCGTGGCACCGGTGCGCTTCGCCGAGCAGATCGAGGCGATGTACCAGGACGGCGCGCGGATCTTCGTCGAGGCGGGTCCGGGCACCGCGCTCACCGGTCTGGTGCGCGCCACCCTCGGCGACCGGCCGCACCTGGCCGTCCCCTTCGAGCCGCACGCCGAGGCAGGGCTGCGCGGCCACCTGGAGGCACTGGCCCGGCTCGCGGTCTCCGGCGGCGTCCAGGTCGACGCGGAAGCGCTGTTCGCGGGCAGGGACGCCGTGGTGGCCGAGCCCGGACGGACGCCGGAGCGCCCCGGCTGGATCGTGGACGGGCACCTGGTCCGCACCGCGGACGGCGGACTGCTCCCCGGCGGGCTGCGCCCGGCGCGGCGGATCGCGCCGCTGACCGCGGCCGACGGCCCGGGAGGGACCGGGCGGGTGGACCGCGAGGTCCTGCTCCAGGACTTCCTGCGCGGCAGCCGTGAGCTGATCGCGGCACAGCGGGACGTCCTGCTGACGTACTTCGGTGGGGCGGGCACGATCCCGCCGCAGGCCCCCGCGCCGGTGCGGGCCCCGGCCCCGGCTGTCATTCCGGCCCAGGCAGTGGAGACGGCAGAACCCGCCCGCCCCGCGGACACCGGCGAACCGGTGGACCTGCTGCGCACGGTGCTGTCGGTGATCAGCGAACGGACCGGCTACCCCATGGAAATGATCGATCCCCAGCTCGACCTCGAGGCCGACCTGAGCATCGACTCGATCAAGCGCACGGAGATCGCGGGCGAACTGGTGAAACGGCTGGGGGACACCGGGACCGGACCACGGATCCCGGAGGACGCGGACCTGGAGAGCCTGACCCGCGCACGGACCGCGGCGTCGATCGCCGAATGGATGACATCGCGCACGGACGGTCCCGCCGGGCAGGAGGCCGACGAGGACCCCGACCGGCACGGGAACCAGGAGCCGGACGACGCCATGGCCGCCGAACCCGTCGGAGTCGCACCCCGACGGTACGTGCCGCGGAGCGTGGCACTGGACGACGCGCCCGCACCGGACGGCTCCGCGACCCTGCGGGACCGGCGCTTCCTCGTGCTCGGCGGAAACACCGACATCGCCCGGACCCTCCTCGCCCGGCTCCGGGAGCACGGGGCACAGGCCACCCGTACCGACGGGAACCCCGGCCCCTCCGCCGTACCGCCCGACGGTGTGATCCTGCTGCCCGGCCCCGCAGGGGAGCCCGCCGCTCCGGTGCTGCCGGACGCCTTCCCCCTCCTGAAGGACCTCCTCGGACGCGGGCCGCGCCGGCTGCTGTACGTCCAGCCGGCCGACGACGGCGAACGGAACGACGGGCTGGGCGGTTTCTTCCGCACCGCCGCCCGCGAGTACCCGGACACGGTCGCCCGCCTGCTGTCCGTGCCCGCCGGGCGGGACCCCGACGGAGTGGCGGACGCGATCGTCGGGGAACTCCTCGCACCGGACCGGACGCCCGTCGTCGCACGCACCGTGGACGGCCGGCGGCTCGGCACCGAGCCGCAGGAGGCCCCGCTGGGCCCGCTGTTCACCGACGACGAGTCCACCGGGGCCCGGGCCGCCGAAGCCCTCGGGATCGGGCCCGAGTCCGTCCTGCTCTTCGCGGGCGGGGCCCGCGGCATCGCCGCGCGCGTCGCCGTCGCCCTCGCGGCGGCCTCCCGCTGCCGCGTCGAACTGCTCGGCCGTACCGGCATGGCCGCCGCTCCCGAGCCGCCGGAAACCGCGGGCATCATCGGACGCGTCGCACTGCGGGCCGCACTCGCCGCGCGCGGCGGGCTCCGTCCCGCGGAGATCGAGCGGGAAGCGGGCCTCATCCTGGCCCGCCGCGAGATCGAGGCGACCCTCGCCGGGATCCGCGCGGCCGGCGGCGAGGGCGGATACCGTTCCGTCGACCTGCGGGACGCCGAGGCCGTCGAGCAGGCGGTCAAGGAGACCCACGCCCGCCACGGACGCATCGACGGCCTGGTGCACGCCGCCGGGGTCATCGAGGACCGGCTCATCGCCGACAAGGACCCGGCGTCCTTCGCCCGGGTCCACGGGACGAAGGCCGAGAGCGCCCGCGCCCTGTTCACCGCGTTGCGCCGACTCCCCGAACCACCGCGCTTCACTGTCCTGTTCGGCTCCGTCGCGGCCGTGCACGGCAACCGCGGTCAGGCGGACTACGCCGCCGCCAACGACGCCCTCGCCGCCCTGGGCAGACAGTGGCACCTCTCCACGGGCACCCGGGCACTCACCGTGCACTGGGGGCCATGGGCCCCGGACAGCGTGCACGGCGGGATGGTCGGCCCGGAACTCGCCCGGGAGTACGCCCGGCGCGGCATCGGCCTGATCGACCCGAGAGAGGGGACACTCGCCCTGCTGCGCGAACTGACCTGGGGCGACGACGACACCTGCGAGGTCGTCTACGCCGCTCCGGGGTGGTGACGGTGAACCCCGGGCCGCCCGGGACCCCGGCGCAGGAGCCGGTGGCCGTCGTCGGCATGGCGGTCACCCTGCCCGGCGCGGACGACCTGGACCGGTACTGGCACAACCTCCTCACCGGCGTGGACGCCATCTCCGAGGTGCCGCCGGGGCGTTGGGACCAGGACGAGTACCGCTCCGGCGCCGTCTACTGCCGGCGCGGCGGATTCGTCGACGACCGGCTCCCCGGCTTCGACCCCGCCGCCTTCGGCATCATGCCGGACTCCGTCCCCGCCACCGAGCCCGACCAGCTGATCGCCCTGCGCACGGCCGCCGCCGCGATCGCCGACGCGGGCGGCCTCGCCGCCGCCGATCCCGCGCGGGTCGGAGTGGTGCTGGGCCGCGGCGGCTATCTGACGGCCGGTCTTGCCCGGCTCGACCAACGGGTCCGCACCGCAGGCCAGTTGACCCGCACCTTACGGGAGCTGCTGCCCGAGCTCGGCGAGGAGCGGCTGGCCCAGGTCCGCACCGCCTTCGAGGAGGCCCTGGGACCGGACAGCCCCGACGCGGTCATCGGCCTGGTCCCCAACTTCACCGCCTCGCGCATCGCCAACCGGCTGGACCTGCGCGGCCCCGCCTACACGGTCGACGCCGCCTGCGCCTCCTCACTGCTGGCGGTCGGACAGGCGGTGGGCGAACTGGCCGCGGGACGCTGCGACGTGATGCTCGCCGGAGGCGTGCACCACTGCCACGACGTGACCCTGTGGTCGGTGTTCGCCCGGCTGGGAGCACTCTCCCGCACCCAGCGGATCCGCCCCTTCCACCGGGACGCCGACGGCGTGCTGATGGGCGAGGGCACCGCGGTGGTCGTCCTCAAACGGCTCGCCGACGCGGTGCGCGACGGCGACCGGGTGTACGCGGTGGTGCGCGGCACCGGGGTGGCCGGTGACGGGCGGGCCGCGGCCCTGGTGAACCCGGACCCCGACGGCCAGACCCGGGCGGTCCGGCAGGCCTGGGCGGCCGCCGGGGTGGACCCCACGGCCCCGGGGGCGATCGGCCTGCTGGAAGCGCACGGCACGGGAACCCCCAACGGGGACGCGGCCGAAATCACCACACTGCTCCGGGTGTTCGGCCCCTCGCGAAGCGGCGCCGACGGCCGCGAACCGGACGCGGTGATCGGCTCGGTCAAGTCGATGATCGGCCACACCATGCCGGCGGCGGGCGCGGCGGGTCTGGTCAAGGCCGCCCTGGCCCTCCACCACCAGGTGCTCCTGCCCACCCTGCACTGCGAGGACCCCCACCCCTCCCTGCTCGCCACCCGCTTCCGCCCCTCCCCGGCCGCCCGCCCCTGGGACGCCGAGGTGCGCCGGGCCGGGGTGAACGCGTTCGGCTTCGGCGGCATCAACGCCCACGTGGTCCTGGAGGAATTCCTCCCCACGACAAGCACGACAAGGAAGAGAAGACCCGCCTCCCCGTCGCTGCGAGTCGCCGAGCCCGAACCCGTCCTGCGGATCGCGGCGGACACCACGGAGGGACTGCGCGCGGCGCTCGAAGCCGAGGACACCCACCTCCGCGCCGGAGGGGACATCGGCAACGGGAGCACCCGGCTGGCCGTGGCCGGGCCCGGGGCCGAACGACTCGCGCTGGCCCGCAAGGTGGTCGCCCGCGGCCGGGCCTGGGGCGGCCGCCGCGAGGTGTGGTTCGCCCCCCGGCCACTGCTCGGACCGGCAGGCGGCGGCCGCACCGTCTTCCTCTTCCCCGGCCTGGAGGCCGGGTTCACACCCCAGGGCGAGGACATCGCCCGCCACTTCGGACTGCCCCGGCCCACCTGGCAGCAGGCCCGGGTCGGCGCCGTGGCCGAGCACGGCGCCGGTGTCGTCGACGCCGGGCGGCTCCTGGCCACCGCGCTGCGCCGAGCCGGTGTCACCCCCGACGCCCTGGCCGGGCACAGCGTGGGGGAGTGGACCGCCATGGCCGTCGGCGGGATCTTCGCCGACAAGGAAGTGGACGCCTTCCTGAGGGACTTCGACCCCTTGGCCCTGCGGGTACCGGACCTGGTCTTCGTGACCTTCGGGGCACCCGCCGACCAGGTGGAGGCGGCCCTGGCCGGCGTCGACGAGGTCGTGCTCTCCCACGACAACGCCCCGCACCAGTCCGTGGTCTGCGGCCCCGCCGCCCAAGTGGAGAAAGTGACGGAACGACTGCGCCGGGACGGCGTACTCGGCCGTGCGCTGCCCTTCGAGTCCGGCTTCCACACGCCCATGCTGGAGCCCTACCTGGGGCCGATCCGGGAGGCGATGCGGCGCTTCACCCTGCACCGGCCCTCGGTGCCGGTCTGGTCGGGCACGACCTGCGCCCCGTTCCCGCACCGGGAGCCGGAGGTCCGTGAACTGGCCGTGCGCCACCTCCTGGAGCCGGTCCGGTTCCGCGGACTTGTCGAATCCCTCTACGCGGCCGGGTTCCGGGCCTTCGTCCAGACCGGCCAAGGCCAGCTGCCCGCCCTGACCGGCGACATCCTCGCCGGACGCGAGCACCTGGCGGTCACGGCCGCGGCCACCGGCGGCGACGGCCTGGGCCAACTGCGGCGGGCCGTGGCCGGGCTGTGGGCGTACGGGGCGGAACCCGACTCCTCCGCCCTGACCCCGGGCGGAGGCCGCACCACCGGGACCGTCCCGCCACCGCCGTCCGCGACCCCGGCCCGGCCGGGCGTACGGCTCGGCCTGGACGCCGGGCCCGTCCACCTCGAACCCGCCACCCGCGACCGGCTCCGTACGGTACTGCGCGGCGCGCTCACCGGCGGGGGGACGGCGGCACCCGGGGCCGGACAACTCGAGGACGCCGCACGGCGGTTCCCGGAGGCGGCAGAGCTGCGCGCCCTGCTGACCGAGACGGCCGACACGGCCGCGGCCCTCTTCGCGGCGCACGACCCACGCCGGACGGCTCCACCGGCCCCGGAAGCCAAGGCCTCCGGCCCGGCGGCGCCGCGCACCGCGGCGGACCCCGCCCGGACCACCACGGTCCGGATCGCCCTCGACACCATGCCGTACCTCACCGACCACTGCTTCTACCACCAGCGGCCGGACTGGCCCGATATCGCCGACCGCTGGCCCGTGGTCCCCGCGACCACCATGATCCAGCGCATGACCGAGGCGGTGGCCGCGCCCGGCACCGGCGTCACCGTCGCCGTCCGCGACGCCCGGTTCCTCGCATGGCTGGTCGCCGAACCGGCCGTCGACGTGACCACGACCGTCCGGACCGTCCCCGGCCGACCCGGCCGCCACACCGTGGAGTTCGGCCGGTACGCGCGCGCCGAGACCGAGACCGCCCCCTGCCATCCGGCACCGCCCGCCCGCTGGTCCGTCCCGGCCGGTGAGGAGGCGCCCACCGTCCCGGCCCGGCGGATGTACGACGAACGCTGGATGTTCCACGGCCCGCTCTTCCAGGGCGTCACCACGGTCACCGGGCTCGGCGCACGCCACGTCCGGGGCGTTATCACCGCACCGCCCGCACCCGGCGCACTCCTCGACAACGCCGGCCAACTCCTCGGCTACTGGCTGATGGCCACCCACCCCGACCGCACCGCCGTCCTGCCGGTCGGCATCCGCGAGATCCGCTTCCACGGCCCGGAACCCGCGGCGGGGGAGCGCCTCGACTGCCACGTCCGGATCACCTCCCTCACCGACACCCTGCTGGCAGCCGACATCCAGCTCGGCCACCGAGGAACCGTCTGGTGCGAGATCAACGGCTGGGAGGACCGCCGGTTCGACTCGCCACCCGCCACCGACGCCATCCGGCGCAGGCCCGAGCACAGCACCCTCGCCCGTATCCAGCCCGGCGGCTGGCACCTGGTCTTCGAGTACTGGCCCGACCCGGCCTCCCGCGAGCTCATGATGCGCAACATGCTGGGCGGCACCGAACGCGACGCCTACGCGGCCCGCCCGCCACGGGGCAGGCCGCAGTGGCTGCTCGGCCGGATCGCCGCCAAGGACGCCGTACGCCACCACCTGTGGCAGCACGGCGAAGGCCCGGTCTTCCCCGCCGAGATCCGGGTGCGCAACGACGACACCGGCCGACCGCACCCGGAAGGGGTCCACGGCCGGGAACTGCCGCCCCTGGACCTGTCCCTCGCCCACTGCGCGGAAGCCGCCGTCGCCCTGGTGCGCCCGGTCGGCGCCGCGCCCACCGGCATCGACATCGAGGAGATCACCGAGCGGCCGGAGGCGACCCGCGACGCGGTCCTGGCCCCCGAGGAGCTCCCCCTCTTCGGCCGGCTCGGCGGCGACGCGCGCGCCTTCGTCCGCTTCTGGACGGCCAAGGAGGCCGCGGCCAAGGCCGAGGGCACCGGACTGCGGGGCAGACCGCGTGACTTCCGCGTCACCGCCGCCGACGGTGACCGGCTGACGGTCCGGACGCCCTCCGGCCGCACCCACCCCGTGTCCCTCGCCGAGGTCGGCAATCCGGCGGGCCTGCGGCCCCGCCGCTACATCGTCGCCTGGACCGAGGACGCCCACCGGCAGCACCACGAGGAGAGTCCCTCATGACCACCACCCCCACGCCCGACGCCATCACCCCCCTCCCGGGGTCCGCGGCGTACGCTGCCCTCGCCGAGCTCACCGAGGCACTGCACGCCGTGCTCCCCGAGATCGTCCTCGAAGGCACGGCCGTCACCATGGACACCCGCTTCGTCGAGGACCTCGACCTGGAGTCCATCGACCTGGTCACCCTCACCGCCGAGCTCGGGCGCCGCTACGGCGGCCGGGTCGACTTCCCGGCCTTCTTCGCCTCCCTCGAACTCCCGGAGATCATCGGGCTCTCGGCCGGTCAAATGGTCCGCTACATCACCGGGCGCCTGGGGTGACGGCGGCCCGCCGCCCGCGCCTGAACGTCGCGCGCATCGGACCGCCCGCCGGGGACCCCGTCGTCCTGGTACACGGCATCGCCACGGACAACCTGACCAGCTACTACTTCACCGTGGCCCCGGTGCTCGCGGCGGCCGGACACGACGTGGTGATGTACGACCAGCGCGGCCACGGCCGCAGCGAACGCCCCGCCACCGGCTACCGCCTGGAGGACTTCGCCGGCGACCTCGCCGCCCTCCTCGACGACATGGACACCACAGGGCCGGTCCACCTGGTCGGGAACTCCTTCGGCGGCACCGTCGTCCTCGACTACGCCCTGCACCACCCCGACCGGGTCGCCAGCATTGTGGTCGTGGAGTCCGAACCGCCCACCGTGGCCTGGGCGGCGAAGATGAGCACCCTGCTGGCGGGCTCGGCGAACAGACTCCGTGACGAGCGGGCCCTGCCCTGGATCGAGCGCACCTACGGCCGGCACGCGGCCCGGCTGGTCCGCCGGGCCCGCCCGCTGCTGCAAGGGACGACGCTCGCCGCGGACGTCGCGGCCAGCCGCATACCCGCCGAGGAACGCTGGGGGAAACTCGACCTGCCCGTCCTCGCCGTGTACGGGGGCACCTCCGACCTCGCGGGTACGGCGCCCTGGCTGGAGTCCCTGCTCCCCAACTGCCGCACCCACCAAGTGGCGGGCCACGGCCACTCCGTGCTCGTGGGCGACCCACGGACCGTCGGGTCGCTCATGCTCGACTGGCTCGGGGCCGGACACCGGCATCAGGCGAAGGCCGTCCGCGTATGAGACGCTTCCTCTTCGTCGTGCCACCGCTCGTCGGGCACATCAACCCCGCCGTCGCGGTGGCCGCCGAACTCACCCGGCGCGGACACCGGGTCGCCTGGGCCGGACTACCGGGTCTCCTCGAAGAATTGGCGGGACCGGGAGCCGACATCCACCCCTGCGAGACACCCCGCGACCTGCACCGGCCTCCAGAACTGCGCGGGGTCGCGGCACTGCGCTTCCTGTGGCAGGACTTCCTCGGACCGCTCGCCATGGCGATGGCGCCCGGGGTGGAACGGGCGGTCGCCGCCTTCCACCCCGATGTGATCGTCGCCGACCAGCAGGCCCTCGCCGGAGCCCTGACGGCCGAACGGTCCGGCACCCCTTACGCCACCTCCGCCACCACTTCCGCCGAGTTCTCCGGCCCGCTCGCCGCAATGCCGAAGGTGGAGGAGTGGATCCGCGGGCTGCTGGGCGAGCTACGCGCCACGCTCGGCGACCCGTCCCGTACCCACGACCCCCGCTTCTCGCCGGACCTCGTCCTCGCCTTCACCACCACCGCCCTCACGGGCGAGTGCACCGCGCCTGCGCAGACCCGCTTCGTGGGCCCCGCTCTCGCTCGACGGCCCGAACCGGAACCCTTCCCCTGGGAGCGGCTGGACCCCGGCCGGCATACCGTCCTGGTCTCCCTCGGCACCGCCAACACCGACCTCGGCGCCCGCTTCCTCACCGAGTGCGCGGCGGCCGTACGGGAACGCGCGCGACACGTCCAGGCCGTCATCGCCGACCTGGGCGGGGCACTCGACGGCACCACGGACGACGCCGTGCTGGCCGTGCGACGGATGCCGCAACTCGCCCTGCTGCAAAGGGCGTCCGCGGTCGTCTGCCACGCCGGGCACAACACCGTCGCCGAGTCCCTGCTGCACGGGGTGCCGCTGGTCGTCGCCCCGGTCCGGGACGACCAGCCCGTGATCGCCGCACAGGTCACCACGGCCGGTGCCGGAATCCGTGTCCGGTTCGGCCGCAGCGACCGTCACGCGATCGGCGCCGCGCTGGACGGCGTGCTCACCGGCCCCCAGTACCGCGAGGCCGCCCGAGGGGTGGGGGAATCCTTCCGCGCCGCGGGAGGCGCCGCCGCGGCCGCCGCGCACCTCGAAGAATTCGCCGCGTCCACACGACAGGGAGAACCAGGAAAACCATGAACCGTACCCAGGAGGTCGCCCGGCTCCGCGTCGACTACCAGCGCGAACTCGCCCTCGGCACGGAACGCTTCCACGCGCCGAAACGCACCGAGTGCCCCTGGTGCGGATCCTCCCGGCTGCGCATCCGGCTGCGCACCGTCGACCTGCTCCAGCGCAAGCCCGGCACCTTCGTGATCGACCAGTGCCGTGACTGCTCCCATTCCTTCCAGAATCCTCAACTCACGCCCGAGGGGCTGGACTTCTACTACCGGGACTTCTACGACGGCCTGGGAGCCGACCTGGCGGAATGGGTCTTCGCGGGCAGCGGCAACCGCAAGCGCTACCTCGCCAGTGCCCGCGCCCTCCTCCCGTTCGGCGCCCCCCGCCACTGGCTCGACGTCGGCACCGGGCACGGGCACTTCCCCCAGTCGGCCAGGACGGTGCATCCGGACACCGTCTTCGACGGTCTCGACGTCAGCGGGGGAGTCGACGAGGGCAAGCGCCAGGGCCGGATCGCCGAGGCGCACCGCGGCCTCCTCACCGACCTCGCCCCCAAGCTGGAGGACAGGTACGACACGGTGAGCATGTTCCACTACCTGGAGCACACCATCGACCCGCGCGCGGAGCTGACCGCCGCCCGGACGGTCCTCGCCCCCGGCGGTCACCTGATCATCGAGGTCCCCGACCCGGAGTCCGCGATGAGCGGGATCCTGGGCCGCTGGTGGATGCCGTACTTCCAGCCCCAGCACCTGCACCTCATCCCGCTCGCCAACCTCCGCAGCGAACTGGAATCACTCGGCTACACCGTCGTCGCCGTCGAACGGCACGAGCCGCACATCCCGTTCGATCTCACCGGCGCCGCGGTCCTCGCCCTCGCCTACGCCCTGCCGACCGCCGACGACCCCTGGCACCCCGGCCCGCCCAGCGGTCTCCAGCGGAGAGCCCGTACGGCCCTGTTCTGGTCGGCCGTCCCCTTGCTGGCCGGTGTGTACGGCGCGGAACAGCTGCTCGCCCCGCTCCTCCGCCGGACGCGGCTCTCCAACGCGTACCGGATCGTGGCACGCAACGGAGCCGCCGCACGTCCGTGACGCGCGGCGGATCAGCCCGCCTTCTGGGAAGTGGCGGCCTCGGGCCGCAGATCGTCCAGGGACAGTCGGTGGGCCGGCGGGTCGCGCAGCACCACCTGGCTGGTGATGCCGAGGCGGGGGCCGACGTGGAGCAGCTCACCGGATTCCATCGGACGCCAGCGAGGGTTGTCGTCCATGCGTTCACTGGCGACCACGACCGCGGGGGTGCCCGCCAGGTCCTGTGAGTGGACGCGCATACGGCCCTTGGTGCCGCTGTGGTCGAGGTGCCGGTCACCGTGCTGGCCTCCGGCGTCGCGATCGAGGACGTACAACTGGTGGGCTTCGGGATAGCGCAGGGCCCACAGTTCGTCACGCGTCGTGAGAACGAGGTTGAGGGAGTAGACGGGCAGGCGCCGGGCGATCCAGCGGGCCGCGTGCTCGATCCCGGCGGCGACATCGCCTCCGTGCGCCTCGATCTCGCGGGTGATCAGCGCGAAGAACCGCTCGGAGTCGGTGTCGCCCGCGACCTGTTCCAGATCCTCCCCCAGTTCGGCGTCGAGCTCGTCCAGGCCCTCGATGACGCCGTTGTGCGCGAAGAGCCTGCCCTGCTGGAGGAAGGGGTGGGTGTTGCGGCCTTCCAGGCTCCCCGTCGAGGCGAAGCGCACATGGGCGAGGAAGGTGGTCGACTCGACGTGTCTGGCCTCCTGGGCGAAGCGGCGGTCCTGGTACGCGGCGATGGGCGCCTTGCGCAGCTGCGGGACGCCCTGGGCGTCGAAGTAGCCGAGACCCGTTCCGTCGGGATCCCGGTGGCTCTGTCTGCTGAGGCTGTCCGGGGCGTCCAGCAGCCAGAAGGTGGCGTGCGTGCGTACGGGCGCGCTGCTCAGGCCGAATAGTCGGCACATGGGGGGCTCCTCGTCCGTCTGTCGGTCCCTTTGCCGCTCGGCGTACCCCGGCGACGAGGCGTGAACCGTCCCGCCGGGACAGGGCACCACCCGGCTCCCGCCCTCTTAAAGGACTCTTAGCAGGGCTTGAGATACATGGTCGGAGTTATCCCCAGGGGCTGCCCCGCGCCCAGGTACCAGCACGATCCGGAGTACACACGATGACACGCCCCGATACCGAAACTCCCCGTTCCGAGGGCCGCCGCCGCGGCTCCCGCACCAAGCGCTGGGTCGTCGCGTCGGCTGTGACGGTCGTGCTCGGGCTGGTCGCGTGGCCGGTGCTCGACTACGCCGGGGTGTTCTCCGACAAGGGCGATCCCATCAGCTTCGGCCAGGACGGCAAGCCGGGCGGGACGGGCAGCGGCAAGGTGTCCCTGCCGACGGGGCCGGAGGCGAAGTTCACCGTCTCGGGCACGGTGCCGGAAGACGGCAGCAAGATCGCGGTCACCGAGTACGCGGGCAAGAAGTCCGGATTCAAGGGGAAGGTCTGGGTCTGGGTCCCGCCGCAGTACAAGGACCCCAAGTACGCGAAGAGCGGGTTCCCTGTGATGATCGCGCTGCCCGGTGGCGCCGGGTACCCGAACAACTACTGGATGGGCACCGACCTCAAGCTGGAGGCGAGCATCTCCAAGTGGTCGCAGGAGGGCAAGAGCCTGCCGTTCATCGTGGTCATGCCGGTGCTCAACCCCGAGGACCACGACAAGGACGCCAAGGATCCCAAGGCGGGCCAGTACTGGGACGGCAGCGACATCCCCGGCCAGCCGAAAATGGGTACCTGGCTGACCGAGGACGTCCCGGACCTGGTCAAGGAGAACTTCCGCACGATCGACTCCCGCGACGGCTGGGCCTTCATGGGATCCTCCACCGGCGGTTTCGCGGGCCTGAAGTCCGTGCTGCAGAAGCCCGACAAGTTCAAGGCCGTCATCGCCTCGGGGCCGGACATCGTTCCGGACTCCCGGCTGTGGGCCGGCCACGGCAAGGAGAAGGCCGCCAACAATCCGAAGGTGCTCGCCCCCGAACTGATCCGGGCCGGGGGCCCGGACGTCTACCTCGGCTTCCAGGTCGGCACCAAGGAGACCTCCGCCATGCCCCCGATCGAGGACTTCGTGCAGCAGTACACCAAGGGCCCGGTCCACACCAAGCTGAGTGTCATACAGGGCGGCAGCCACAACGCGAAGACATATGTGCCGAACATGGAGACGGGCGGCCTGATCCAGTGGATCAGCGAGCACATGCAGGGCCCCGTCCCCTCCTCCTGACCCGGGACGCCGCGTCCGGCGGTCCCGGATCAGAACTCGTCCTCGGTGAACGGCAGATACCCGGTACGCAGCGCGGTGTCGAGCGCGTCGGCGGCGCCCGCCGTGTGCTCGGTGGCGAGCCCCGCGCGCACCAGGTGGGTGGGAAGGGTGCCGCCCAGGTAGCAGGCGGCCAGGTCGCGCACGTCGAGGGTGAGGTCGGCGGGGCCGGTGGTCGCCTCGTACGCGCAGTGGCCCGGGGCCGTGACCAGGCGGAACCGGCCGTGGTTGGCGGCGATCCGGGTGTCGCACACGTCGAGGACGAGGTCGGCGGGTGCCGCCCAGGAGCGGGCGGTCAGCGCGGCCCGTACGTCCGCCAGGCGCAGCCACAGCGCCGGGAACTGCCCGGTGACGCGCACCTGGTCGCGGTCCGCCGCCATCAGGAGCAGCGGGTCGTCCGCGGGCCGCCCCCAGGCCCGCACCCTGCCGGTGAGGTCGATGGAGGCGAGGTAGCTCCACAGAGCCGCCGCGACGGGCGCCGTCCCGGCCTCCAGTTCGTCGACCTGGACGAGGCCGGGTGCGCCGTCGCCGTCCCCGCCGCGGGTGCGGTAGACCGCGTAGCCCGCGGGTGTGCCGTGGCCGAGGACGACGACGCGTGGCGGGCCGAGCTCGTCGTCGTCCTCGTCCTCCTCGGGCAGGACCTGTTCGCGCCACCAGCGCGGGTCGCGGGCGGGGCGCCCGGCCCGGCGGGCCCGGCCCGCCTCGTGCAGGGGGGCCAGGAGGGCGGGCGCCGCGGCGGGGTCGACAAGGCGCGGCGGTCGGGGGTCGGGGCTGATACGGAGGCCGAGCGGCCGCCGCGAGTCGATCTCGACCGTGCACAGGGTCGTCGCGGCCCCGAAGCCGTGGCGGCCGTAGATGGCGGCTTCGGAGGCCCACAGGGCGGCGAGCGGGCGCCCGGCCGCGGCGCAGTGCCGCCACAGCTGTTCCAGCAGACCGGAGAGGACTCCGCGGCGGCGGTGGGTCGGTGCCACGGAGATGAAGGTCAGCCCGGCGCAGGGGAGTTGGCCGCCGGGAACGGACAGCCGGAGCCGGTGCGCGGCGAGCAGGCCCACGAGCCGGCCCTCCTCGTAGGCGCCGAGGCGGTCGCAGCGCAGGAGGGTCCGGCGGTGGCGTTCCCGCAACCCGTCCTCGTAGGTCTCGTGGAAGACGAGGGAGGCGTGGTCGAGGGCGCGGTCGAGATGGGCCTCGGGCACCTCCCGGAACCGGAGGGACGCCGCGGCCGGCGACGTGCTCATGTGCCCGGTACCGCCTCCGTCTTGCCGGGTGTCTCGCCGAGCGTCCCGTCGGACGTCCTGTCGAGGCCGAAGGCCCGGTGGAGCGCGCGGAGCGCGTCGTGCAGGCGCGCGGTCCGGCAGACGGCGGAGATCCGTATCTCCGACGTCGACAGGATCTCGATGTTCACCCCCGCCTCGGCCAGGGCTTCGCAGAAGGTCGCCGTCGCGCCGGGGCGTGCGCGCATGCCGTCGCCGATGACGGAGACCTTGGCGACGTCGTCGTCCCGGCTCACCTCGGCGAAGCCGGTCCCGGCGCGGATCTCCCGGAGGGCGGCCACCGCGGCGGGCGCGCCGTCCCCGGGCAGCAGGAAGGTGATGTCCCTGACCCCGTCGGCCGACTCCGGCACGTTCTGCACGGCCGTGTCGACCTCGCACCCGGCGTCGGCCACGGCCCGGAAGACCCGCGCGACGGTGCCGGGGCGGTCCGGCACGCCCGTCACGGCGACCTTCGCGCACGACACGTCGTGCGCGACGCCGGTGATCGAGCCGTGTTCCCCCCGGTCGTCGTCCGCCGAGCCGGAGACCGTGGTGCCGGGCCCGGTGTGGCAGGAGGAGCGGACGTGCACGGTCACGCCGCACCGCCGGGCGTACTCCACGCTGCGCAGCGCCAGGACCTTCGCACCGCTCGCGGCCATCTCGCGCATCGCCTCGAAGGTGATGTGCGGAAGGCGCCGGGCCTCCGGCACGATCCTGGGGTCGGCGGTGTAGACGCCGTCGACGTCGGTGCAGATCTCGCAGACGTCGGCCTTGAGCGCGGCGGCGAGCGCGATGGCCGTGGTGTCGGAACCGCCGCGGCCCAGTGTGGTGATGTCCTCGGTCTCCGGGCTGAGTCCCTGGAAGCCTGCGACCAGGACGATCGCACCGCGGTCCAGCGCCTGCCGGACCCGCCGTGGCGCGACGTCGACGATCCGCGCCCTGCCGTACGCCGAGGTGGTGAGCACGCCGGCCTGCGGGCCCGAGAGGGAGCACGCGTCGGCGCCCAGGGTGTGGATCGCCATCGCGGCCAGCGCGTTCGCCATGCGCTCGCCCGCCGTGAGCAGCATGTCCAGCTCGCGGGGCGAGGGGAGGTCGCTGACCTCCCGGGCCAGTTCGAGCAGCCGGTCGGTGGTGTCGCCCATGGCGGAGAGGACGACCACGACGTCGTGGCCCTCCCCGCGGGTGGCGACGACGCGTTCGGCGACCCGCTTGATGCGTTCGGTGGACCGCACCGAGGAGCCTCCGTACTTCTGGACGATGAGAGCCATGAGGGTGGGCCTCCTCCAGGGGCCGCCCCGGCTGTGTGTGTCGGAGGGCGGCCGCTCGGTGTGGGGCGGCCGGTGCCGGCCGCCCCGGGGCGGACCAGAGTTACGGGTGACCGGCCTCGACGGCGTCGACGAGGATCGAGCAGGCGGTGTCCACGACGTCGGCCTCGACGTTGAGCGGCGGCAGGATGCGCACCACGCAGTCGTCGCGCCCGCCGAGCTCGACGATCAGACCGCCCCGCAGCGCGCGGCGCTGGACCTCGGCCGCGAAGGCGGAGGCAGGCCGTCCGGTCGTGGGGTCGGCCAGCTCGACGCCCCACATCAGGCCGCGGCCGCGCACCTCGTGCACCCAGGGGTTGACCAGCAGCGCGGTGAGCCGGTCCGCGATCTGCTCGCCCCGTCGGCGGACGTTGCCGAGGATGTCGTCGCGGCGGACGATGCGCACCGCCTCCGTGCCCGCGGCGAAGGCCAGTTGGTTGCCGCGGAACGTGCCGATGTGCGCGCCCGGTGCCCAGGTGTCGAGCTTCGCGTCGTAGATGATGACGGCGATCGGGGCGCCGATCCCGCTCAGCGCCTTGGACGCGACGATCACGTCCGGCTCGATGTCGTACTGCTCGAAGGCGAACCATGTGCCGGTGCGCCCGCAGCCGGTCTGCACCTCGTCGACCACGAGGGGGATGTCCAGCGCGCGGGTCAGCTCCCGCACGCGGCGGACGAAGTCCGCGCGGGCGGGAACGACGCCGCCCTCGCCCTGGACCATCTCCAGCAGCACCGCGGCCGGGAGCGGGACGCCGCCGTTGCTGTCGTCGAGCGAACGCTCCAGGTATTCGACGCAGTTGGTCGCGCAGGTGTCCGGTGCCAGGCCGACCGGGCACCTGCCGCAGGAGGAGTACGGGAAGAAGTGCACGCCGGGCATGCCGTTGGGGACGTCGTGCTTCTGCGCCACGAGCCCGCTGAGGGACAGGGCCGCGTGGGTGCTGCCGTGGAATCCGCCCTGGAAGGAGACGACGTCGCCACGGCCGGTCGCGATCTTGCAGAGCTTGATCGCCGCCTCCACCGCGTTGGCCCCCGTCGGCCCGCAGAAGTGCATCTTCACCCGGTCCCGCATCGGGGCGGGCAGCATCGACAACTGGGCCTCGACGAAGGCGTCCTTCGCCGGGGTGGGGAAGTCGAGGCTGTGGGTGAGCAGGCCCAGCTGCGTGGTCACGGCCCGGACGAGCTCGGGGTGGTTGTGGCCGAGCGAGAGGACTCCGGCGCCGGTGAGGAAGTCGATGAAGACGTTGCCGTCCACGTCCTCGACGAAGCTGCCGGATCCCTCCGCGAGGGCGATCGGCAAGTGCCGTGGATAGGTACGGGCGTTGGACTCCCGCTGCTGCTGCCGGTCGAGCAGCTCGGTGGAGCAGGGGCCGGGAAGGGCGCCGTCGACGTGCGGCCCGGTCCGCGTACCACGCTGTACGAGGGGTGCCATGACTGTCTCCGAAAAGGGTGGGAGGGCGGGGGCGGCGGGGTGCCGCCCCCGTGGTGTCAGCAGGGGCGGGCGGGGATACCGCGCCACCGGGAACGGTCGGGCAGACGTTCGCCCTTCATGACCAGGGACAGCGCGTCCAGGCAGGCGCCGTCGCCGACCTCCGCGTCGTAGAGCACGACGGAGCGGGTGCCGACCGAGCTCGCCGCGCCGACCCTGACGTCGGACATTTTCATCACCCGGTCCTCGAACAAGTGGGTCTGCACCGACGTGACCTCGGCGACGGCCGCGTCGTCGCCGATCTCGACCAGGTCGAACTCGGTGAGGTACGTCGTGGACAGCCACACCCTCCGGCCGATCCGGGCACCGAAGAGGCGGAGGACCGGGGCGATCCAGGGGGTGCCGGTCAGGAAGTTCACCAGGGCCGGGACGACGAGGTTCTCGAACAGGCCGGTGATGAGCTCCGTACGCCGCACCCACACGCCCCACAGGGGCTCCACGCGCGGCCGGTAGCGGCCGATGACCAGCCACTTGAGCAGGGCGACGGCCACCGTGCAGGAGACGCCGACCGCGAGGAACAGGGCCGGTCCCAGGAGCAGCAGCACCCACGGCGGCAGGTCCTCGGCGAGCCGGACCGAGGCCCAGAGGCTGCCGAGCGCCCCGAGCGCGGCGAGCGTCCCGGGCAGCGTCACCCGGAAGTACTCGATGGCCAGCCGAGCCGCGATCAGGCCGCGGCTGGGGCTGTAGGTGAACCTGGCGGGGAAGTCCTGGCTGGTCTCGCGGCGCGGCAGGAAGATCGCCGGTGAGCCGAGCCAGGTCGTCTCGGGATCGATCGGGCGGGTCGGTGCCAGGGAGTGGACACCGAGGAGGCTGTTCTCGCCGAGCCGGCACGAGCCGGGGACCAGCGCGCCGTTGCCGACGAAGCTGCGCCGGCCGATCTCCGCCGGCGCGAGGGCGACGCGCCCCCGGTGGAAGACGGCGGGGCCCACGACACAGACGTCCGCGACGAAGCTGCCCTCGCCGACGATCAGCATGTCGGGGTCGACGAAGCTGACGGTCGCCACCTCGGACCAGCGGCCGGTGCGCGCGCCCAGCAGGCGCAGGAACGGAACCAGATAGAGCGTGGAGTAGAGGGAGTGCGTCAGCGTCAGACTCATGGTCATCATGCCGTCGCCGATCCACTTGCGGACCCCGAAGCCGCTGCGCTCCGGGTGGATCCCGGCACGCACACGCGGCAGGACGGCCCGCTTGACGAGCAGCACCAGCCCGCAGGTGGTCAGCACCACGAGCGGCCCGGCCGCCGCCGTGGCCACGAGCGCCCAGGCGAAGCCGTACCGCCACACCGCATACGCCACGGGCGCCGAACCGGCCGTGGCCACCAGCAGTGGGACGAGCGTGAGCAGCAGCGCCCCCGCCGCGTACCCGGCCAGCAGGCGGGCGGTCCAGGGCCGGTCGTCGGCGTCCGCGGCCATGCTCTCCAGGAGCGGCGGCACGCCGGGGCAGCGGGCGGCGGGCGACCCGGCCCAGTGCTCGTCCGCCGGAACGGCCAGGTCGGCGGGGACGAGGGACTGCTCGCCCACCGAGGCGCGGTCGCCGATCACGGCACCGGCCATGACGACGCTGTTGGTGCCGACGAAGGCGCCGGAACCGATCTGGACGGGTGCCAGCCGGATGCGGCCGCCTTCGACCACGTACGGCTGGATCCGCACGCCGTAGCCGATGCTCGCGCCCTCGCCGATCTCCACGAAGGGCGGGAGGCCGAGGACGGCGGACAGATGGCAGCCGCGGCCGACCCGGGCGCCGAGCAGCCGCAGGCAGGGGGCGAGCAGCGGCGAGCCGGTCAGCACCGCAAGCGGGGAGAAGGCGAGCACCTTCCCGTGGAGCCAGAACCGCAGATAGGTGACGCCCCACAGCGGATACCACCCCGGGCGGACGCCGAGCATCAGCAGACGGCCGGCGAGCAGTGGCAGCGGCACGAGGCTCACCATCAGCCAGGCGACTTCCATGAGCACGAAGCCGGGCGGGCTCAGGTGCGCGAGACGGTCCAGGGTGCCGCCGGGGGCGAGGCCGCGCACCGGGACGTGCCAGGCGAGGAGCAGCCGGTAGAGCAGGACGACCGCGGGAAGACCGAGCAGGAGCAGCCAGGCGTACAGGGCGGCGAGTTGAGCGGCGCCGCAGGCCAGGACCCGGGCGGTGGAGTGCCGCCGGACCGGGGGAGAGGGGGCACCGGCCCGCCGCGCGGCGGGCGCCGCGGCACCGGCCTCGACACAGGCGGCGAGGCCACGGACGGTGGGCCGGGCATAGAGGTCGCCCATGGCCAGGCCCTCGAACCGGGGCTGCCGCCGCAGCCGGGACATCAGCCGGGCGGCCGCCATGGAGTGGCCTCCCAGGTCGCAGAAGAAGTCGTCCTCGACGGAGACCTCCTCGCCGCCGAGGACCTCCCGCCACTCCGCGGCCAACTGCCGCTCCAGCGGCGTACGAGGGGGCACGTGCCGCCGCGAGCGGCGGGTGAGGGGCGGCGACGACGGCGCGGGCAGGGCGGCGCGGTCGACCTTGTCGGCGGCCAGCATCGGGAACGCGGGGAGCACCTCGACGAAGGAGGGGATCATGTAGTCGGGCAGCTTGCGCTGCAGCCGGACGCGCAGCCGGTCGCGCAGGTCGTCGGCGGCGCCGCGCGCCGTGCGGTCGGCGAGGGTGAGGTAGCCGACGAGATCCTGCACCACACCGTCCCGTTCGAGAGGGGTGACGACCGCGTTCTCGACCGCGTCGTCCTCCCGGAGCACCTCCTCGATCTCGGCGAGCTCGATGCGATAACCGCGGATCTTGACCTGGGTGTCGACGCGGCCGAGGTACTCGATCTCCCCCGCGGCGGTGAACTTGCCCAGGTCGCCCGTGCGGTAGACGCGCGGGACCTCCCGGCGGTCCGCCTCGACCGGGTTGGGCACGAACCGTTCCGTGGTGAGGTCGGGGCGGTTGACGTAGCCGATCGCGACGCCGGGGCCGCCGACACAGATCTCGCCGCTCTCGCCCTCGGCTACGGGACGCAGCCGGTCGTCGAGGATGTAGACGCGATAGCTGGGCAGGGGAGTGCCGATGGTGACCGGCCGGTGGGGGGAGAGCTCGCCGCAGGTGGCGGTGACGGTCGTCTCGGTGGGGCCGTACGCGTTGAGGATGCGGCGGCCCGGACGCGACCAGCGGCGCACCAGGTCGGGCGGGCATGCCTCGCCGCTGACGAGCAGGCTCCGCAAGGAGGGCACTTCGGCCTCGATCGTCGTCAGCAGAGTCGGTACGCAGCACAGGACGGTGATCGCCTGCTCGGTGAGGAAGTCGCTCAGCCCCTGGCCGACGCGGCGGGCGTCGGTGGGTCCCGCCACCAGGGTCGCGCCCGCGATCCAGGCCGGCCAGATCTCCTCGACCGAGAAGTCGAAGGCGATCGAGAGTCCCTGGTAGACGCGGTCCTCGCCGCGCACCTGGTAGATCGGGGTGGCCACGCGCAGGAAGTTGGCGATGTTGGCGTGGGAGACCGCCACGCCCTTGGGCCGGCCGGTGGTGCCGGAGGTGTAGATGACATAGACGACCGATGATGGCGGGATGTCGACATCGAGACGGCCACTGGACTGAATGGCCAGTTCCGGTTGGCTCCGGTCGAGTTCCAGGACGGGACAGGGCAACTGCCGGGTGCGCCCGCGCATCGCCGAGGCCGTCACAAGGTCGCTCAGCCCCGCGTCCCGGGCGATGAAGGCCAGCCGTTCGGCGGGAAACGACGGGTCGAGCGGGACATAGGCGGCCCCGGTCTTGAGCACCCCGAGCAGGGCGGCATACGTGTCCACGGACCGTTCGAGCAGGATCCCCACCGTGCTGCCCTGGGTCACGCCGCGTGAGCACAGCAGATGCGCCAGCCGGTTGGCACGGCGGTCGAGCTCCGCGTAGCCGAGCTGCTCGCCTTCGCAGACGACGGCCGTACGGTCCGGATGCCGGTCACAAGTCCGTTCGAAATATTGCGACAACGTCCGGACGGGTGGCTCGTCGTTCGCGGAGGCCGGCGGTGATACCCCCGGAAAATCGTCCGGTCGTGCGGGACCAGGAGTCGATCTCACCTCTGGCATAACCTCTCCCTGTTCCGAACTTCTGCAATTTGGTTGCTTAATTGCTGCTCGTTGACCGAATGCGGCGCTCCCTCGGACATACCGCCCGGAGTTCGGGCCCGGCGAACGGCGCGCGCCGGGCGATGTGTCGGGTGGAGCCCTGTATGCCGGGGTAAACCCGCATGTAATGCCCCATGTGCGCTGGTGCGGCGGGCCGTTGCGGGCAGGCGCCATCGGGTCCCGAAGTGGTGCGGAGCCGATGAATTCCCCCGCTCGACAAGTCGCCGTCGGTGACGGCCGGGCCGCACCCGCGGCCCGGCAACGGTCATTCGCCTCGGTCCTGTGCCGATGTCCGGATATCCCGAAGAGAACGGGCCCGGCAATCACCGGCGGACGTCGTGATCATTCCGACTCAGAGCATCACGCTCTCCTGCCTGTTACGACGTTCCGGCCGTGCCCTTTTCGCGTAGGCCACACGTTTAGGCGAAACGAAAACTAGGTTCGGCCAACCGAGGCGAACAGTTGCATACGCGCCAACGTGAACTGGCCCGTTGCCGTCGGCCCGCGCCCACGGAATGTCACCGCGCCACGGTGGGACGGGTCGGGAGGACGACGACCGCTCAGCCCCTCGGAAGCATGTCTTCCCCTTCGGGTCCTGGCGTAGTCGCGCCCGCTGGACCAATGCGAACGCGCCACTCCGGTGGTGGACACCGGCCCCCTCCCGACACGGACTTCCGTCCGTATACCGCGACCCGTCGTCCGTATACCACTGCCCGGCCGGCCCGCCGCAGACGGGCCCCGCACGGACACCGCGACGACCGGCCGCAGGACCCTCGGCAACGGTGGAACGGGCCCTGCACGGCGATGTGCGTCCACCGTCCTGACGTCAAGTCAAGCCGGAAAACGAGCCATTCACCGCGGCCGCGGCTTCGCCCGATGCCTTCGCGAGGCGTTTCAGCCGTGCAAAGTCTGGCTCTCGATTACCCCTACGCTTCCCCGCACCTTGCTGTTCCCTTGTCAATGGGGCCGTCGGACACGCTCCCCGGCGCGCCGCGCGAGCCCACCCGCGAGCGGGTCGTCGGTCCCCCAACTCGCCCTCGAATCAACCGGGAAGCGTTGCTCTCCGGACGCCCCTCCGGCCGACGCTGGAGCCATGACACAGAACGCTTCCCCCGCCGGGCGAACGGCCCAGGCCCCTCCCACGGAACCGCCGCGGGACCGGGCCGCGCCACCGTCCACGGCCCGGCTGGCCGGGGTGGACCTCGCACGCGGCCTGGCGGTCCTCGGGATGTACGCCGCCCACGTCGGCCCCGACCCGTCGGACGGCGGGCCCGTCGGCCTCCTCATGGAGCTGTCCCACGGCCGGGCCTCGGCGCTCTTCGCCTTCCTCGCCGGGTTCTCGATCCTGCTCATCACCGGCCGCCGCACGCCCAGGACCGGGCGCGCGGGCCGGCAGGCCGTCGCCAGGATCCTGATCCGCTCCGCCGTCCTGCTCCCGCTGGGCACCGCGCTCACGATGACCGGCACCCCGGTCGACGTGATCCTGGCCTTCTACGCGCTGTACTTCGTGCTCGCCCTCCCCCTGCGCGGGCTGCGTGCCAGGACGCTCGCCGTCGTCGCCGCCACCACCGCGCTGGTCCTGCCGCAGGTGCTCTACCTGATACAGCGGTCGATCCGCACGGGCGGCTGGGCGCCGGCCGTCCTCCACCACGACCCGCTCGCCCGGATCAGCGGCACGGGCGGTTTCCTGGAACTCCTCTTCACCGGCGCCTATCCGGTGCTGACCTGGATGCCCTTCGTCATCGCGGGGATGGCCGTCGCCCGGCTCGACCTCACCTCGGCCGCCGTCCAGCGCCGGCTCGCCCTCACCGGTGGCGCCCTCACCGCCCTCGGCTACGGGGGTTCCTGGCTGGCACTGCACCTGTTCCCCCGGGCAGTCGAGGCCATCGAAGCGACCGGGAGCACCGGCTCCGCCATGTCGCTGTGGTGGTCCGACACCGCGGGCGACCCGGCCGGGGGTACGCCCGCGTGGCTGCTGGTGGCCTCACCGCACAGCGAGACGACCCTGTCGATCCTGGGCAACACCGGCGTCGCCGTCGCCGTCCTCGCGGCCTGCGTCGCGGCGGCCGACAGGCTGCCCCGCGTCCGTCGGCTGGCCAGGCCGGTCATCGCGGTCGGCGCCATGTCGCTGACCGCCTACGTGCTCAACATCGTCGGTATCTGGGCCCTCGGCATCGAGGACGTGCCCGGCTCGCCGCTGCCCGTGCTGCTCGGCTTCGTCGCGGCCGCCGCCGTCCTGGCCCTCGCCTGGTCGCGCCACTTCCGGCGCGGGCCGCTGGAGTACCTCCTGAACAGCGCCACCAAGGCCGCGCAGCTCGTCAGGTAGGGCCCTCACCGGCCCGGTACGCGGTGTCCAGGGGCCCACGCTCCCGCTGTTGACGGCACCTGCGGTCGCGCCCCGGCACGGGCGGGCGCCCATGCCCGGGGCGGGCAATCGATCGGCTGTCAATCAGATGGCGATCCCAGGCGCCTACGGTCCGGGAACCGCTGTACCCACACCTGAAACGGAGTATCCGTTGCGCAGACATGCCGTCACACTGACGCTCGCCGCCGCGAGCCTGGCCGTCGCTCTCCCCACCGTCCAGGCATACGCCGCCACCCCGGCCGCTCCCGCCTCGTCCGCATCGCACACGGCGGACGGCGGCGCCTACGCCCGAGCCGCGGCCACCGACACCCAGCAGCGCGACTTCTGGACCCGGCACGACAAGGACGGGACCTTCCGCCAGTCCAAGGAGAAGCTGCGGGACTGGAAGCCGAAGGCCGAGCAGCCGAAGGAGAAGGCGCTGGGTGCCGGGAAGACCGCGAAGGCGCCCGCCACCGCACCGCAGCAGAAGGGGAAGAGCCGGCTCGCGGCCGGTTCCCCGGGCGACACCCGGCTGCGTACCACCACCGGCCGCATCCGGATGGCCTGGCCCGACGAGAACAAGCCCGGAATATGGTGGACCAACGCGTGCACCGGCAATGTGATCACCAGCGACAGCAAGGACATGATCGCCACCGCGCGGCACTGCATCATCCACGACGACCAGGGCCGGATCAACCCCAAGGCGGAGTACGAGTTCACCCCGGGCTACTCCAAGGACGCGGACGGCACCGAGCACGCCCCGTACGGGAAGTGGACGTTCCGGTCCCTCGGCGTCGTCGGTGACTTCACCAACGCCCCGCAGAACAGCGACACCGCGTTCCTGGCGCTCAACACCCAGAACGGCACCCACGTCCAGGACGCCGTCGGCGCCTCCGGCTACCAGTTCGGCACCACCTCCCTGCCGAACCAGGTGGTGTTCGCGGGCATACCCGGAAATTCCAACCAGTTCCACACCTGCGTGAAGCAGCCCTACTGGGGCCCGGACAACCCGCCGCAGATCCTGGGCAGGGGCGGCCCCTGCACCGGTGACAGCGACCTGTCCGGCGGCGCGAGCGGCGGCCCCCTCCTCAACGGCGACACCTTCGACAGCAACCAGACCCAGATCGGCAACTTCTCCGGAAGCCTCGGGGAGGACCCCGCCGCGGCGGTCTGGCGCGACGCGGCCCTCACCGTGTTCCGCTCCCTGGACGGCTCCGGCAGCGGCCGGCCGGCCCACGACAAGGTCACGACCCTGACCAACTGGAACAACAACCTGGCCGACCTCTACGCGTACCGGACGGACAACGGGACGTCCGTCTACAGCTACCACGCCACCGGAGGCCAGAACCAGCAGTGGCACCTGTGGGACAAGGGCAACGGCTACTTCCTCATCGAGAACCGCTACACCGAGGCACAGGGCCTCTCGGGAACCAACGCCCGGGTCCTGGACTACAACTACTCCAACGGCACCGCCTGGTCGCACCAGGTGAACGGCGCCGGATCGGACAACCAGCTCTGGAAGTTCCGTGCCACCCCCAGCCACCCCGGCTGGTACACGATCCGCAGCAAGCAGGGCGACCTGTGCCTGAGCGCCCCCGGAGGTGAGGGCCAGCTGACGGTCGCCTCCTGCGGCACCACGGACGGCCTCGACTCCATGCAGTGGAAGCTCCAGTAGCAGACCGGCACGACCCCGTCCCGCGGCGGCTCACGCACACCGCGCGAGCCGCCCTTCGCCCCTGCCCGCTTCAGGGAGCGTCCGTCAAAGGCCTTCATCCGCGATGAAGTGCCCCCGCCGAAAGGCCTGTTCATGCGCATCCGCATCCCAGCGATCACGGTGACCGTGCTGGCGTCCGCCACCGTCCTCACCGGTGGCCTCACCGCCACGGCGGCCCACGCCGCCGAAGCCCTCCCCGAATCCGGCGGCACCTACCGGATCTCCAGCCACGCGGGCGGAGCCCTGCAGTGGGACAGCCCCGACAACGGCGCGGGCGTGCGCGTCAAGGACTGGAACGAGAACCTGACCGAACAGACCTGGACCGTCACCGACGACGGCACCGGGAACTGGTCCGTCAAGATCCCCAATACCAACTACGCCGTCGACCGCGACATGGGCAACAACTCCGTCGCCGCCTGGAACTACATAGGCAGAGCCAACCAGCGGTGGTGGCTGCAGAACCTCTCCGACAGCCGTGCCTGGCTGCTCCACAACACCGACCGCTCCGGCGGCGACACCTGCCTGACCCGCCTCCCCGACCTGGGCACCGCGGCCCGCCCCTGCAACGCCGCCGACCCGGCCCAGCAGTGGAACCTCGACAAGGCCACCGCCACGACCCCCACCCCCGATGTCCCCGTCACGCTGCAGATGGTCAACTCCGGCGGCTACGACCAGAACACCCTGCGCTCCTGGTTCGACAGGAACAAGGGTGTGCTCCAGGGCCAGTACGCGAAGATCCAGCAGTTCATGACCGGCGGCGCGTACCAGGTGAAGCCCGGCATCAACGTCGTCTTCGACGCCGGGCACGACAGCTTCAAGAACCCGGGCGTCGCGGCCGTGTTCGAGCCGAACGCCAAGCCCCAGTACAACAACGAGAAGTCGATCATCCTCCGTCCCGGTTATGTGGTGAGCAACCCGGGCGACATCGGATCGCTCATCCACGAACTCACCCACCAGGTGCAGGACGCCGCCAACGGCGGGTGGCTGAACGAGGGCCAGGCGGACTACTACCGCAAGTACGTCTACAACGTGAAGGAGAAGCCGAGCCTGGAGCGGATCCGCAACACCGACTACAACAACGGCTACGACTCCACCGCCTTCATGCTCAACTACATCGCCCACAAGCACCCCCTGGGCGAAACCGTCATCCAGAAGATCAACAACGAGGTGCGCCGGCAGGGCTTCGGTGCCGACGGCGACCGTGTGCTGACCGCGATCACGGGCAAGAACGGCCGCCAGTGGTGGACCGAGATGTGGAACGACATCCAGGCCTCCCCGACCAAGTGGACCAACCCCGCCTTCCGCGACTAGGGCCCGTCTGATGGGTCGGTGACGAAGATCTCAGGGACGCGGAGTGGGCCAGGCTGAAGCCGTACTTGCCAAGAGACGTGGGGCGGGGCGGCCGTTGGAAGTGTCACCGCAGGGTGATCAACGGGATTCTGTTCCGGTTGCGGACCGGGATCCCGTGGCGCGATCTGCCATCCCGGTTCGGTAAGTGGCAGACGATATACGACCGGCATCGCCGCTGGACGGCGGACCGCACATGGGAAATGCTCCGCGAGCCGTGCAAGCCGATGCCGATGCGCAGGGGCGAATCGACTGGTCAATGGCGAGCGCGGACTCGACGATCTGCAGGGCCCACCAACACGCTGCGGGTGCCCGTCACCGGCCCCCGACGGTACCGGGCAGACGAGCCCGGCCAGCCCACCGCCGGAACGATGAAGGTCTTGGCCGCTCCCGCGGCGGCCTGACCACAAAGATCCACTTGGTTGGTGAGGGCGGCCTGCGGCCCCTGGCCCTGCTGGTCACACCCGGACAATGGGGCGACGCGCCTCAGATGATTCCGGTCCTGGATCGTATCCGCGTCCCGCGGTCGAAGGGCGGGCACCCGCGCACCCGCCCGGACCACCTCAGCGGCGATCGTGCCTACAGTTCTCGGCACAACCGCCGCTGCCTGCGGCGCCGACCGATCAAGCACACCATCCCTGAGCCGAGGAATCAGCAGGCCAATCGCTTGCGCCGTGGGAGCCGAGGCGGCCGGCCCACCAGCTTTGAGAAGGCCCGCTACGTTCGCAGGAGCGAAGTGGAGCGGCTGACCGGGAAGTTGAAGATCAACCGGGCAGTTGCCACGAGGTTCGAGAAGCGGGCCTATGTCTTCTACGGCACTGTGACCGTTGCGGCCATACGCCTGTGGCTTCGTGCATGACCCGTCAGACGGAACCTAGTCGGTGATGGTGACGGTGAAGTTCTCGCCGTCTAGGATGCGTTCGGACAGGACGGCGTTGCCGTACTCGCTGCCCGCGCCGGTATTCTGGCTGATCGGCACATGGCTGCGGACGCAGTTCACCATCGGCCCCGGATACCTGAGCAGCTTGACTTCCCACTGGCCGGTGGCGGAGTTGAACCACGGCTGGATCTCCGAGCACAGGTTTCCGTTGGTGCCGCCCTGCGCGGTCGCGGCGAACGGGAACTCGTCACACGAGTCTTTCTCCGCCGTGACGAGGAAGGGTTTGAAGGGGTTCGGGGCGGCCTCGCAGGACTGGTAGCGGTTACGGTCCCTGATCTTGCCGTCGTCGTCCCGGAACCGGATCAGCGTGTGGCCCGGCGTTCCGAAGTTGCCGCCGATCAGCGTGTTCTGCGCCCACTGGTAGGTGATGGCCGCAGCACCGTACTTGGCAATGGAGATCTTCACATCGGCCATGTTCCCCATGACGATGCAGCCGGTGTTCGCGTCCTTGCTGACTGCCTGGTCACAGCGCAGCGTGTTGGGGTTGTTCCACCGGTTGTCGAGTTCGTGGTGCCCGCTGGGGTCGTTCTCTTTGGTGGAGTACGCGCTGAGATGGTAGGACGGCACGATCTCGGTCTGTGCGTTGTTGCCGACCGTGGTCTGAAAGGTGAAGGCGGCCGTCTTGGTTTCGCCAATGCCGATGTTCGAGCGCATCCTGCGGTTGGCCAGCGTGCACTGGCCCGAGCACGAGGCCTCGAACTCGAAGATCATTTCGCCGATGGTGGGCGTCCCCTGGACGACCGCAGCTTCCACCTGCTCCTTCCAGGACGCCCCCCGCGAATCGAGGGAAGCGTGCTGGGCTATGTGCATGGTGGACTTGCCGATCTCCACCTCCGCGCCGGTGTTGGCGTCCTTGCTGTAGAGGGTGTAGTCGACAGTGGCTTCCAGGCAGTAGCTGTGCCGGGTCGAGGCGTACCCCTTGTCCCCGGTGCAAGCCGTCACCGGAATACGGAGCTTGGGGGCGGTCCGGGCCGGTCCGGGACGGACCTCGATGCAGGACTTCACCGCGCCTTCCTTGTAGGCCTTGGTCCCGGGCTCGACCAGGCCGCAGGTCTTGCCGGGTGCGGCCGGGGGCGCGGTGGCGGTGGCGGTGGCGGGGGCCGGGCGCGGTGGCGGGGGCGTGGCGGCCTGCGCCGTTGTGGTGAGGGTGGTCAGGGTGAGAGCGAGCGAGGCGAGTGCCACCACGCAGCGTCTGACGTGTTTCAAAAGGTGGTCCCTTCCGTCGGTGGCCCGTTGGCGGGCGCACCGAAGGTATGGAACCGGGCAACTCCCGTTCATGCCAACCGAGAACACGACAGTTCTTGATCCTATTTGGCCAGTTGTGGTCTATATCTGCCGCCCCCGGCGGCGCTAGTTTCACTCACACTCACCTCACAGGCCACACACAAGCAGGGGGAAACGACGATGCGCCGCACAGGAACCCGCCTGGGCAGAGGGCTCGGAGCGCTCATAGCCACCGCGACGGCGGCCGTGGGCCTGGCCGCCACCCCGGCCGCCGCCACCCCGGCCGCGCTCGCCGCCGGGCAGATGGTCCAGCCCGGCCAGACGTGTACCGCAGCCGATCTCGGGACCCGCCACCCGATCATCAAGAGCACCGAAGTCGCCCCCACCATCACGCACTTCAAGGGCTGGTATGTCACCGACGGCTCGACCGGTTCGCAGAGCGTGGACACCAGTGTCCAGGACACCATCTCGGTGTCCGTCGGCGTCAACGGCAACATCCAGGGCAACTTCCAGGTCGAGGCCCTCGGCATGGTCGGCGGCATGCTCGGCCTGAACGTGCAGGTCAACTACACCCACACCTCGACCACGAACAAGTCGATCTCGTGGGACTTCCGCAAGCCCGGCTACTACGGCCTGTACGAGGGCACGAAGAAGGTCACGGGTACGTACGGGAGCCTCAACTGCAACCGGTCGGATGCGGGCGGACTGAAGTGGGTTGAGGGCCCCGACACCGGGTCCTACACCACGTACACCACCCTCGAAGAGGGCGCGGTGCGCTGCGAGGACAAGGTCCCTGCCAACAGCATCATGCGCAAGGCGCAGGGCCTGTTGGACTGCGGCTCCCCCGCCGCCACCGCGAAGCACCCGGCAGGTCCCGTCCCCTCGGCCAAGGCCGACCAGGCCAAGCACGACGCCGACAACGCCGCAGCGGCCGCCAAGGCCGCCCAGAGCATGAAGGCCACCCAGGCCGCCAAGCCCGCCCTGCGCGCCGCCCTGGACTGCCAGCCCGGCGCCTACAAGATCGACGTCCCCGGCAAGCCCCTGAACTGGAGCGCACCGCTCCTGGCCAACGACGGCATCCGCCTGCGCGAATCCAACTGGACCAGCGCCCACCTGGACAACTGGCGCCTGTGCAACGTGACGGAGCACAACGGCGTCATCGAGGCGTCCCTGTGGAACTGGGGCAACGGCGGATGCGCGACCATCCCGGCGAACATCGCCAACCAGGAGCAGGGCTACCTGACGACGGCCACCTGCGGGGAGGACGACCTCCAGCGGTTCTACATCTACCGCGACGTACCCGGCAGCACGAAGATCGGTCTTCAGAACAAGTACACCGGCTCCATGATGGGCCACGACCGGTACGCGGACGGGGAACTCATCCGCCAGTACTCCAGCGGCCGGCAGGACGGAACGGGTACATACACCCTGACCGGAGTCTGACAGCCCCCACCTCGTGAGCGCGGCCCCGCACGTGAACCCCCGGCCTCCCGGTTCCGTGCGGGGCCCTCCGCGTCTCTACCCCGAGCCCGGTCTCGGGGACCGGTGTCCGCGGCCGAACGTCCCCTGCTGCATGCGGCCGAACCCCTGCCAAGGTGGTTCGCGCTTCAACCCGACTACAGAAGCGAGGTCAACGCATGTGTCTACGATGCATGTTGACGGTAGCCAACGAGTTCTCGTCTCGGTTCGTCACCGACCCATCAGACAGGCCCTAAGGATCGCCGGAGCCGTACCCTCCGAGGAACGCGGGGCGGGGCGGTCAGTCCTGGGCGGCGTCCAGCAGGTTGTCGAACGCGGCGGCCACCGCGAGGCTCTTGGCGATGTCCTTGGGGCTGGCCTCCGGGTTCGGGCCGCCGTACCAGACGTTGGCCTGCACCTGGTACTTCGCGATGTAGGGGATCGCGTCGTCGGAGGCCAGGCCCGGGTAGCCGACCGCGACGTCGGTGAACATGTAGTCGATCCAGGGGGTGGCGAAGCGGATGACGTCGACGACGTAGGGCTTGAACTCGTCGCTGTACGTCGCGCAGAACAGGATCTGCCGGCCGTCGTCGACGAGCGCGACACGCAGGTCGTGGACCGTCCCGAGACGGCTCTCCCAGTAGGGCGCCTCGATGCAGGCCTTCTCGGCGCGCTCCAGGAAGACGGCGGGCCCGGTGGGCTGGACGACCGGTGCGAGCAGGGTGAACTCGGACCGGTTCACCGCGCGCAGGCCCACACCGTCGGTCTGTGTGCGGGGGCTCTGGAAGTGCTTGGCGATCTCCTCGACCGGTACATCCGGGGAGATCGGCCGGTAGGTCGACGGGTCGAAGTCGTACATCCGGGTTCCCTTTCGACAGGTTTCGACAGGAGACGTCAGGAGACGTCAGGGCCGGTCGGGAAGCACGTCGGCCGCCGCGGCCGGTTCGGCCCGGTGCTGGCCGTTCAGCTCGTGACGCAGCACGGACGAGCGCCGGTACACCTCCTTGCGGACGGCCTGGATCGGGCCGATCGGCACGTGCTCCGGCGGGCAGCGCCACGGCGTGAACGAGAGCGCGTCGGCGGCGGCGAGGTTGTCCTCGCCGCCGATGTCCTGACGGGGGAAGCGAAGCCTGGCGACCGTCACGAACGGGGACTCGTGTTCCTCCCATTCGACGGTGAGGTCGTCGACGGGCATGGTCTCCAGGGACGCGCACAGCTGCACCTGGAAGTCGAACTCGCAGTCCGACCGGGCGAGTTCGCCGATCAGGGCGGGCCGGAAGACCTCGTCCCGGCTCGTCGGGTCGAGGTCACGGGCCTGTACGCCGGCCGCCGACCTGTCCGTCGGGCGGATGCGCAGTTTGGCGATGTGGTCGCCATGGCGCACCGCGCCCATGGAGAAGAACGAGCTGAGGAGGAGGTTCTGCCAGCGGGCCCGCGCGCCCAGCCGCAGCAGCGCGCCGAGCTCGTCCCAGGCCCACTCCTCCGGCGGCAGCGTGCCGTACCCGGTCACCCAGTCGTAGTACATCCGGTGATTGCCCCGGCGGCCGTCGAGCCGGTACTTCGGCAGGTCGACGAAGAGCTTCGACAGGAAGGTGTAGTGGGCCGCGGTATTGCAGAAGAAAATGGGCCCGTTGATCATGTTGAAGTCCATGGTGCGGCTCACGGACTCGTCCGGCAGGGTGGTGATGGAGTCCACCCCGAAAACCTTGGTGGCCATGCCCACGACGTTGCCGAGCAACCGGTCGGCGCCCAGGTGGGACAGCCCGTTGGAGTAGCGGACCAGCGCGTCGTGCGTCCCGGGCCTGCCGTAGACGCCCTGGGCGTACTCGGGCGGGACGCCGTCGAGGATCTCGAACGTGCCGCGCACCAGTCCGTACGCCTTCGCATGGGCGAAGCGGACCGCGCGGTTCTCGCCCTCGCCCTCCACCGAGCCCTTCTCGAAGCCCTCGACGACGTCGATGACCTGTCGCAGATGACGGTCGAAGTCCGGTTCCGGTGGCACGGCATCGGGTGAGTACCGCACAGGGGTGAAGTTCATCTCGGATGGCGTCACCTGTCGTCCTCCGGTCTCGATGAGGGTCGTGTGGCGGACGGGTCCCCGTCCGGGTCGGGCAGCGTGGTGAGCCACTTGAGCGCGGGGAGGCCGGGCAGGAAGAAGTACTCGCCACCGCGCATGGTCACGAACCGGGGCAGCCCGTTGAGCCGGCGGCGGACCGGCTTGGCCGGGATGGTGTGCACGCCGGTGCCGTCGTTGTTGCCGACCAGCGGGTCCCGCTCGGTACCGAGACCGGCGAAGTCACCGCCGTTGAGCCACACCTGCTGCACGAACTCGAACTGCCGGGACAGGCTGGCGCCCATGAAGACGAAGATGATCCCGCGCTCCGCGCCGTCGTCCTCGAGCACGCCGTCGGGCAGCAGCGGGCCGTACGCGGCACCGCGTCGCAGCACACGGTGGATACCGGTCGCGACCACGGTGTCCGTGAGGCCGTCCCTCGGGTTGGCGCGCCGGATGTGGGCGCCACGCGGCACACGCAGGCCCCGTGGGTCGTCGTGGTAGCGGAAGTCGTTGTTGCGCATCGGGTCGGCACCCAGCTCCGGATCGTCGTGGTCCGGCGCCAGCGCGAGCGGCGCACCGCTGCGCCAGCGACCGACGACCTTGGCCGCGAGCAGTTCCTCGTCCTCGGGCGAGCGGGCGTTGTCGCGCAGGTACCGGCGGA
The DNA here is from genome assembly GCF_053594975.1 of Streptomyces sp. NPDC002537. NCBI lineage: Bacteria > Bacillati > Actinomycetota > Actinomycetes > Kitasatosporales > Streptomycetaceae > Streptomyces > Streptomyces sp. NPDC002537. The sequence goes on along the minus strand of NZ_JBSFWT010000006.1, from coordinate 47,662 downwards.
ACCCGGCGACGTCGGAGTGCAACTGCCGGAAGGCCAGATAGCAGCCGTTGCGGCCGAGCACGTCCGGGACCGGCCCCTTCGGCGGCGTCCCGGACTCGTCCGGGTAGCCGAAGACGAACTCGCCGGGCTGGACGGCGTCCTGACCGGGCAGCGGCCGATCGGCGCTGCCGACCAGGTACGGGCTGGAGATGCCGTCCCGGAACCCGAAGTGCTCGCGCCCGGTGACCGGGACACCGACGTCGAGCCGGTAGACAAGACTCACCCCGGCCAGCCGCCCGGCCGCGTCCACCGGCTCGCGCAGCCCCTCGACGGTCCCCGCGATGATCATCACGCCGATGTGCACGTCGGGTCTGCCCAGCGGGGGGACCCAGCTGCCGGGGTCATTGGCACCGAGGTCGCCGAGCACCTCCTTGCGGGCGGCCATGCCGACCCGGAACTCCTCGGAGAAGGAGGCGAGCGAGTCCTGCGGCACACCCAGCCGGGCCAGCCCCCGGTAGCTGAAGGCGATGTTGAGAGTGAACGGGCGGGGCCGCTCCCAGTCCACCGCACTGGTGACCTCCGGCAGGACCTCGCGCAGCGACCGCTTCGTCGCGGCCGCGTCCTCGATCCGGTACAGCAGGTAGACACCGTGATAGTCGTCCGGGCGACGGCGCAGCACGGTGCCCTGGATGTCGTCCAGCTCCAGGGCCGGCGCCGCACCCTGGCCGGGCCCGCTCACCCCTGCGGGTCGAACTGCCGGGTGGTCACAAACACCGGGGCCTCCTCCATATTTTCGCAAATACGGACATAGCATGCATTGCGGGTGTCGGTATCGGCGGGAATCCGCCCTCCGTGTCGCGATGGCGGTTCAGCCAGGGATGTTCATCCCTGCCCCTTCGTACCTGCCCCGGGGGTTGGCCCTACCCGGAGCCGGGCGGGTAGCAGGATCGTCCCGGGCGGCCGCATCCGGACAAGCTGGGCCTGGCACATACCGCTGGTTCCCCGACCATTCCGTAGGAGTTGGCTCGTGCGTGAGCAGACATGGCAGAGGTTCCGCTCTTCCGGACGGAGGGGAGGCCGGCACAGAGCCGTGCCGGCCGCGGCCGCCGCGGCCGCCGCGGCCGTGGGCATCATGGCGATGGGTGCCCTGGCGCCGTCCGCGCCGTCCGCTGCCACCAGGCCCGACACCGTCCAGCAGGGCCTGGACTCACTGGTGCGTACCGACGGCCTGCCCGCCGCGCTGGCGAGCGTCAAGGACCGTGAGGGCCGCACCCGTTCCTACACCGCGGGGGTCGGTGACCTGGCCACCGGCTCGAAGGTGCCGGTCGACGGGCAGGTGCGGATCGGCAGCAACACCAAGGCGTTCACCGCGGTGGTCGTGCTGCAACTGGTCGGTGAAGGGAGAATCGGCCTCGATGCCAAGGTCGACACCTATCTGCCGGGCCTCGTACGCGGGGAGGGGATCGACGGACGCCGCATCACCGTCCGTCAGCTCCTGCAGCACACCAGCGGACTCCCCGACTACGTCAAGTACCTCGGCGACGACGTCCGGCACTACGACCCTCGCGAACTCCTCGACCTCGCCCTCCAGCACAAGGCCGACTTCGACCCCGGGAAGAAATGGGAGTACAGCAACACGAACTACGTGCTGGCCGGCCTGATCATCGAGAAGGTCACCGGCCGCCCCCTCACCGAGGAGATGGACCGGCGCATCATCGAACCCATCGGGCTGCGCCACACCTACTTCCCCGCCCCCGGCGACGTGACCATCCGGGAACCCCACCCCAAGGGCTACGACAGGGAATCAGCAGGCGCGCCCCTGCGCGACGTCACGGAACTTGATCCCTCCTGGGGGTGGGCGGCAGGCCAGATGATCTCCACCGACTCCGACCTCAACCGGTTCTTCACCGCGCTCCTGGCCGGCCGCCTCCTCCCGGCGGCCCAGCTCGCCCAGATGCGCACCACCGTCCCCGCCGGCGCCCCCTTCGCCTCCGGCGCCCGCTACGGACTGGGGCTCGTGAGCACGCCGCTGTCGTGCGGCGGCGTCTACTGGGGCCACGGCGGCAGCACCACGGGATACGAGACCCGGGGCGGCGTCACCGGCAAGGGCCGCGCCGTCGACATCGCGGTGACCACCCAGCCGGCCGACGGGGCGGTCATGAAGCGTGTGGAGAGTCTCGTGGACACGGCTCTGTGCCGCTGAACCACGCCTGCGGCACGTGGACTTGAGACTGCGTCGGGGCGCTGTCGGCCATCCGTGACCGACAGCGCCCCGACGGGCCGGAGGCCGTGCGTCACGCCTCCGCGACGGCCTCCAGCGGGCTCAGGGCGGCGGCCCGGCGGGCCGGGACGGCGGCCGCGACCGCGCCGATCGCGAGGGACACCAGGCACACGAGGAGCAGCGTCCCCCAGGGCAGCACCAGGGAGTACTGCGCCATCGCGCCGTTGGCCAGCGCTCCGACCGCCCAGGCACTGAAGAGCCCGCCCGCCAGGCCCAGCAGGGTGCCGAACGCGGCGACGGCCACCGACTCCAGACGGATCATTCGCCGGATACCGGCGCGGTCCATGCCGATGGCGCGCAGCACACCGATCTCACGGGTGCGTTCGGCGACCGACATGGCCAGGGTGTTCACGATGCCGAGCGAGGCGATCACGACGCCGATGGCGAGGAACCCGTACATCAGGGTCAGCAGGTTGCCCATGGTGCCGGCGGCCTCACGGACGAGCTCCTGCCGGTCCTGCACCTTCAGCAGCGGGTTGTTGCCCACGGCGGCGCGCAGCCGGTCCTCGGTGGTCCTGGAGATCGCGCCGCTGTCCGTGCGGACGAGCATCCGCTGGACGGAGTGGGGCATGAAGCTGTTCCGCTGCACCTCGGTACGGGCGCCCAGCGCGTCGTGGGCGACGGGGTTGTCCTTGTAGACGGCCACGACGGTGTACTTCCCGAAGTCCGGGTTCCGGCCGATGCGGGCGTTGATCCTGCCACCCGCGCTCACTCCGTGTTCCCGGGCGAGGGCGCTGGAGACCGCGATCCGGCCCGGTCCGAGATCCTTGACGGAGCCGCTGACGAAGTCGAGCTTCATGACGGTGCCCACGGTGTCGGGGTCGACGCCGGAGATGTCCCGGACACCGCCGCCGATGAACAGGGCGGAGTCCGTGACGGCGGTCGCGGTCCGTACCCCGGGAGTGCCGGCCACCCGCTGTACGGCGGCCGGGTCGATACCGGTCATGGTGCTGCGGGTGCTGATCACGTAGTCGGCGCCGAGCCCGGCCGCGGCCTGGCGGTCGAGGGCCTGCCCGGTGGATTCGCCGATGACGGCGAGCCCGGCGACCAGCGCCGTGCTGATCATCAGGGCGGAGGCGGTGGCCGCGGTACGCCGCGGGTCGCGCAGCGCGTTCTGCTGTGCGAGGTGGCCGGTGATCCCGAAGCGGCCGGTCAGCCGTCCGGTCAGCCGGATCACGGGGGCGGCGAGCAGCGGCGCCAGCACGATCATGGCGGCGATGAGGACGGCGCAGCCGAGCAGCGCGCTCTGCAGATTCTCCTCCGAGGCGTCCTTCGCCCCTGTGAGCGAGATCAGCAGGCCGCCGCCGAGGACGAGGAGGGCCAGCCCCGCCACGCCGCGGACGCGGGACCGGGCGGCGGAGGGCGGCTGTCCGGCCGAGCGCATCGCCTCGACGGGCGCGACCTTCGCCGCCCCGCGGGACGGCAGCCACGCGGCGAGCACGGTGACTCCCACGCCCACACCGAGTGCCGCCACGACGGGGAGCGGGCCGATCACCAGGGGGCCCTGGGGCAACGTGTCCGTGCCGGTGCTCAGCACGTCGGGCAGTACGGAGGCGATGCCGAGGCCGAGCGGGAAACCGGCCGCCGACGCGGCGAGACCGACCAGGAAGGCCTCCAGGAGGACGGAGCGGACCACTTGGCGACGCGAGGCGCCGATCGCCCGCAGCAGCGCGATCTCACGGGTGCGCCGGGTGACGAGCATGGTGAAGGTGTTGACGATGAGGAACGAGCCGATGAACAGCGAGACCCCGGCGAAGAGCAGCGGCAGCTTCTCGTAGCCCCGGATCAGGGTGCCGACGAGGATGCCCTGCTGGGTGGCCTGGGCGCTGCCGGTGGTGGCCTCGGCCCAGTCGGCCGGGAGCACGGCGGTGACCCGGTCGGAGAGCGCGAACTGGCTGGTGCCGGGTGCGGCGGACAGATCGATCCCGGTGTAGTGGCCCGGGGTGGCGAACAGCCGCTGCGCGGTCGCCTTGTCGAACAGGGCGAGGGTGCCGCCGGCGGTCACCCGGGTGTCCTTGGTGGTGACGATGCCGACGAGCCGCTTGGTCATGACCGGGCCGTCGGTGGCCAACGTGACCGTGTCGCCGATGCGGAAGCGGCCGGCGGCGGCGGTGCCGCTGTCCACGGCGAGTTCCTCGCCGTTCCCGGGAGCGCGGCCCTTGACCAGCGGATAGCGGCTGTCCTTGCCGTCCTCGCCCGGTACGTAGGCGGCGGCCAGGTTCGCCCATGCCTTGCCGGCCCGCAGCGGGCTGCCGTCGGCGGCGTTCAAGGTGGCCGAGCCGTCGACGGACGGCCGTACGGCGGCGACACCGGGCACGTCGGCCAGCTTCCGCGCGAGCGCGTCGTCGAGCACGCCGGTCCGCCGGTCCGCGGCGGTCCCCGGCGGCGGGTCCTTGGGGGTCACGCTGACCGCGATGCCCGCGAAGTTCTTCGACGCGGCGGCACGGTGGGCCGCGGCGGAGGAGTCCGCGAAGACGAGGGTGCCGCAGACGAACGCGACACCCAGACAGACCGCGAGGGCGGTCATGACCAGACGGGCCTTGTGCGCCAGGACGTTGCGCAGAGCTGTTCGTAGCATGGGGGACTTTCGGGAGTCTGGAGGTGCGGGAGGGATGGGTGCGCGCGGCGGATGGCCGGTCGGCGCGGGTGTGCGGGCGGGTCAGCTGGTGCGTGGGCGGGCGTCGGAAGCGGGCGTCCGGGGGTCCCTCCCGGAAAGGCGTACCATCCGGTCCAGAACCCGGTCCGGGGTGGGATGTGCCATCTCGTCGACCAGGCGGCCGTCGGAGAGGAAGACCACGCGGTCGGCGTAGCCGGCGGCGACGGGGTCATGGGTGACCATGACCACGGTCTGGCCCAGCTCGCGTACCGAGTCGCGCAGGAAGCCGAGGACCTCGGCCCCGGCGCGGGAGTCGAGGTTGCCGGTGGGCTCGTCGCCGAAGACGATCGCGGGGCGGGAGACCAGGGCACGGGCCACCGCGACGCGCTGCTGCTGCCCACCGGACAGTTGCGCGGGCCGATGGTCGAGGCGCTGGGAGAGGCCGACCATGGAGACCACCCGGTCCAGCCACTGCCGGTCGGGCCGGCGTCCGGCGATGGTCAGCGGCAGCGTGATGTTCTCCAGCGCGGTCAGCGTCGGCAGCAGGTTGAACGCCTGGAAGATGAAGCCGATCCGGTCGCGGCGCAGCCGGGTGAGCCGCCGGTCGTCGAGCGTGCCCAGTTCGGTGGTGCCGATGCGCACGGAGCCGGAGCCGGCGGAGTCGAGCCCGGCGGCACAGTGCATCAGGGTGGACTTGCCGCAGCCCGAGGGGCCCATGATCGCGGTGAACTCGCCCTCCCGGAAGGCGATGCTGACACGGTCCAGGGCGACGACACGGGTGTCGCCGCTGCCGTAGACCTTCGACAGGCCGGTGGTCGCGGCCGCGATCCCGGTCGTCGGGTGCAGCGCGTGCGTGGCAAGGGGATCGGCGGTCACAGGGACTCCTCTTCGGGTGCGCAAGGGTGCACTCCGAAGGGTGTCCGGGGAATGTATCGGGACCTGGGCCGCCGTGTATCGGCGTCCGCGCCGCTTCGTAGCAGTTCTGTACGGGGTGGCGGTTCTGTACGGGCTGAACGGGCCGACGGTCAGTCCGGCAGGCGCAGGGTGGCGACGGCGCCGCCGTCCGGGGCGTTGTCCAGGCGCAGTTCGGCGCCGAGGAGCCGGGCCTGGCCCAGGGCGATGGTCAGGCCCAGGCCATGGCCCGTGCCGCGCTCCTTCGCGCCCGTGTGGAAGCGGCACGGGCCGTCGCGCAGCAGGTCCGGAGGGAAGCCGGGGCCGTGGTCGCGTACCACGACCGTGCGGCCCTCGACGGTGACCCGCACCGGGGCCTCTCCGTGCCGGTGGGCGTTGACGACGAGGTTGCCGACGATCCGTTCGAGGCGGCGCGGATCGGTCTCCACGGTCGTGGCGACCCTTGCGCGCCGCGCTTCGGCGACGGTGACCTCGGTGTCGAGGCCGGTGCGCGCCACGGCCTCGGACACGACCGCGCCGAGCGGGACACGGGCGTGGACCGGCTGTTCGGCGCCCGCGTCCAGCCGGGAGATCTCCAGCAAGTCCTCGACCAGGCCGCGCAGATCGCGCACCCGGGCCCGGAGCAGATCCTCCGTCTCACCGGGCGGCAGCAGGTCGGCGGTGGCCAGCAGACCGCCGACGGGGGTGCGCAGCTCGTGGGCCACGTCCGCGGTGAACTGGCGCTCGGTGCGCAGCCGTCGGCCGAGGCTGTCGGCCATGAGGTCGACGGTGGCGGCGATGTCGGCCACCTCGTCGCGGCCCTTGGTGGGTCCCGTCCGGGCGTCCAGGTCCCCGGCGGAGATCCGGCCCGCGGTCTCGGAGACCTGCCGCAGCCGACGGCCGAGCAGTCCGGCCCCGTAGGCCGCCAGGGGCACGGCCGCCGCGAGCGCGACCAGCGAGGACATGGCCATGCTCGCATCGAGCCGTTGCAGCCCGTAGAGCTCCGCACTCATGTTGACCTGGACGGCCAGCACCCGGCTGCCCGGACCGCCGACCCGCTGGGCGGCCCAGACACTCGGCCCCACATTGCCGTCGACACGCCCGTCGTAGGCCGTGTGCCGGTCGCCGTCGGCCGGGTGCCGCAGTACGGCGGGCAGCGCGGCCGGATCGAGCTCGGCGCCGTCCGTCAGCGTTCCGGTGCGCCGGTAGACGTCCATGGCCGAGTACACGCCGTTGAACGCCTGCGCTTCGGCCCGGTCGCGGATGTCCTGCGCGGTCCACATGTGCACCAGCACACCCACCGCCCCCGCGACCAGACAAGCCGTGGCGGCGGCCAGCACGGCGATCTTCCAGCGCAGCGAGGCGCGGGCCGGCCACAGCCGGTGGAGGAGACGCACCGGTCTCAGCGCCTGAGCTTGTAGCCGAAGCCGCGGACCGTCTCGATCCGGTCCCGGCCCAGCTTCCTGCGCAGCCGTTGCACACACAGGTCCACGACCCGGCTGTCGCCGTCCCAGCCGTACTCCCAGACGTTGCGCAGCAGGGTGTGCCGCTCCAGCACGATGCCCGGGTGGGCCGCGAACTCCAGCAGCAGCTTCAGCTCGGTCGGGGTCAGCGCCACCGGGCTTCCGGAGACGAACACCTCCATGCCGCCGGTGTCGATGGTCAGGCCCCCGAGGGCCAGCACCTCCCCTTCGGACGGTGACGGCCCCCCGCCGGCGGTCTGCTCGGGTCCTGGGGCGGGCGGGTAGGTCGCCCGTCGCAGGAGCGAGCGGATGCGTGCCACGAGCACGTAGGTGTCCACGGGTTTGACCACGTAGTCGTCCGCGCCTGCCTCCAGACCGGCGACGACGTCGAGCCCGTCGCCGCGGGCGGACATCATCAGGACGGGCACCAAGCTGGTCTCCCGGACTTTGCGGCACAGGCCGATCCCGTCCAGACCGGGCAGCATCACGTCCAGGACCAGCAGGTCGAAGCTTTCGTCGCGGAAGAGCTCCAGCCCCGTCAGCCCGTCGGCCGCGGCCTTCACCCGGTAGCCGTAGCGTTCGAGGGCGACGGTGAAGGACCGGCGCATCAGGTCGTCGTCCTCCACCAGCAGCACACGGACAGGGCGCGGTGAGGCCGGAGCCGGGGCGGGCGAGGACACGGGCGGACGACTCCTGTTCGGGTGGTTCGGGTGGGACGGCGGTCCCGGCCGCACTCACGACTCACGCGCGGTCAGGCGACCCGAAAGGAACGATACGGCAGACACCGATCGCGACAACCACGTCGCACAGCGGACACGCGGCCCACTCCCCGCGGCCCTCTCCATAGCCCCCTCCATCCGCGAATCACCAGGTCGGATCGGGTGGCACCGCCCCGGACAGTCGCCGGCCCATGGCACCCCGACGCCCTGCGGGCCCCCCTTCGCCGTGGCTCGGCGCACTGATCCGATGCACAACCAAGCGCTCCCTGATACGCGCCGGATACAAAGGCCGACCAGGGCCGCGCGGCACTCCAGGGTCACGGCACCTGACCGGACACCGGACAGCACTCAAGTCACCGGACCCGTACGGGGGTTCTCCGGTATTCGGGCGCGCGTGTGGATGAAATCCGGATGACGGCGCATATTCTTGGATGTCGTGGGACGACATGACGCGGCACGGTCGACGGTGCCCGGCACGGGGCGATGGCGGCTCGCCACCCTGCTCGGCGCGTGCGGAGCGGTGGCCCTGACCGCCCTGCCGCTGGCGATGGCCTCCGGCCGGCCGGGCGGTGGCGCGTCGCCGAAGGGGGTCCGCCGCCAGGAGGGTGCCCGGCCGGGCTGGGGCTTCACCCACACCCGGTACAGCGCGGACCACGGCGCGCCGGAGGCCACGCGCAGGGCCGTCGGTCTGCTCTCCGCGCGGTCCCTTCCCCAGAACCAGCACATCATGGGCTGGGGTGCGGAGAACCCCGAGCCGGCCCCCGGGCGGTACGACTTCCAGGCCCTCGACGAGCGCGTCGCCCTGATGCGGGCCACCGGCGCCACCCCCGTCCTCACCCTGTGCGGAGCCCCCGACTGGATGAAGGGCGGGCGGAAGGGGCGCACCGACTGGTCCCGGCTGGAGGCCGCTCCCGACCGCCGGCACTACAAGGACTTCGCCCGCCTCGCGGGCAGGATCGCCCGCCGCTACCCGGACATCCGGCACTTCCTCGTGTGGAACGAGCTGAAGGGGTTCTACGACGAGGACCGGCGCCGCTGGAACTACGAGGGGTACACCGAGCTGTACAACCTCGTGTACGCGGAGCTGAAGCGGCAGAACCCCGACAGCCTGGTCGGGGGTCCCTACGTCGTCGCCGATCACGATCCGCCCGGCGACGGGGAGGAAACGCCCGAACTCAGCGGTGAATGGGGAGACTTCGATCAGCGTTCGGCCGACGTCGTCCGGTACTGGAACGAGCACAAGGCGGGCGCGGACTTCATCGTGGTGGACGGGGCCAGCTACACCCGTGAGGGCCACCGGACGATCCCCGACGAGTTCGCCGCCACCGAGAAGTTCGCCGACGTCACCCGCTGGCTGGGGCACGTCACCGGGCTTCCGGTGTGGTGGGCCGAGTGGTACGTCGAGCCGCCCGCCGAGGACGACCGGCCGGGCGGCCGGGACGGCTGGAGCGAGCAGCACCGCACCGCCGTCCACGCCGTCGCGATGATGCGGCTGGCGGAGAGCGGCGCGTCGGCCGCCTTCTACTGGAACCCGCAGCGGACCGGGGACGACTGCCCGGGTTGTCTGTGGCGGAGCACTCAGCTGCACGACGGGGGACACGAGCTGCCCATGGCACGGCTGTTGGGCCGGTTCGCCCATGAGTTCCCCCCGGGCAGCGCCTTCCGGCCGGTCGCCGCCACCGCGGGGGCCGGCGCCAGGATCCAGGTCCTCGCCGACGACGCGGCCGTGCTCGTCGTCAACACCGAGCGCCGGCCGGTAGCGGCGCGGGTGGACGGGCAGGCGCTGTCCCTCGCCCCGTACGAGGTGCGCTGGCTGGCCCGCTGAGCCGGGTTTCCGCCCGCTTCCCCGGGCGCAGTATCGAGAAGTCGGTACAGCGGAGGGGGAGAGCATGACCGTGATCGTCGGGCTCGTGCACAAGGAGCGGGTGCACCTGGGCGGGGACTCTGCCGGTGTCGCCGGTCTGAGACTCACCGTCCGCCGGGATACGAAGATCTTCCGTAACGGTCCCTACGCCATGGGCTTCACCACCAGCTTCCGTATGGGGCAGTTGCTGCACCATGCGTTCAAGGCTCCCAGGCCCAAGGGCGACTTGGACCGGTTCATGACCACCGTCTTCGTCGACAAGGTGCGCAAGTGCCTCAAGGACGGCGGCTGGGCGCGCAAGGACTCCGAGCAGGAGAAGGCCGGGACGTTCCTCGTAGGCGTCTCCGGCCGCCTGTTCGCCGTCTACGAGGACTACCAGATAGCCGAGCCCGCCGACGGATACGCGGCCGTGGGGTGCGGGGGCGAATTCGCGCTCGGCGCTCTGCACGCCACCGCGGACCTGGGCCTCAAACCACGTGACCGTCTGGCCCTGGCCCTCGCGGCAGCCGGCCACCACAGCGCCGGAGTCTCCGAGCCGTTCAGCTACGTCACCGAGCGAAAGCGCCCCGCGTAGAAGGCGTGCGCCGTCCCCGCGGCGGCCTGGGTCGTGAGGAAGGTGTGGATCTCGGTGGTGAGGTTTCGCATCTCCTCCCCGGCCGCGTGCACGGTGGTGGTCTCGAAGTGCCATTCCTCGGACGGGGGCCGGTCGTGGACACCCCACGTCAGGTGGACGTAGCCGCCGGGGCGGTGCTCCGCGGAGAGAGTCAGATCGCGCTCCAGGGAGCGCCAGGTACGCGTTCCTTCCCAGCCACGGAAATCCTCGGCCAGCGAGGAGAGGAAACTGTCGAGGCCGTCGCCGTCCCAGGTCCGCACGGACGTCTCGACGCTCACCCGTTGCCCGCGCGCCTTCACGAGGAAGTCGAGCGTCGGGTCGTCCCCGAACGGCCGTGCCGGTTCGGAGAACAGCAGGTGGACGGGGCGCGGTCCAGGGTCTCCCACCCGGAGCGTGGGACTGCCGGAGTCGTCGTAGTCGATCACATGAACAGGTTACGAGACCGTGCGCGGATGGTGGTGAGACCTCCTGCCGGAAGCTCTGGCCGGCGAGCCCAGCCGCACCGCACCGCCCCGCGCAGCGGCCGGATGCGAGTGCGTCCGGCCCCCGCTTAACGCCGGACGTCAGCCGATCTGCTCCGCCAGCTCGACGATGATCCCCTCCGGGCCGCGGACGTAGCAGAGCCGGTAACTGTCCTTGTAGCGTTCCAACTCGCCGACGAGTTCCGTGCCGCGGGCCCGCAGGCCGGCGACGACGGCGTCGATGTCCTCGACGACGAATGCGACATGGCGGATGCCTGGTGTGTTCGCTGCCGCGTTCCGGTTGCCGCCTTGGCCTGCCGGCGTGTGGTACTTCGTCAGCTCGAGTCGTCCGTGGCCGTCCGGGGTCTGCACGAACGCGAACTCCGTCCTGACGCCTTCGAGCCCCACGACGCGGTCCACCCAGTGGCCCTCGACCGACCCCCCGCCCCGCAGTTCGAGTCCGAGTCCGACGAAGAACGCCGTCGCGGCCGCGAGATCGTCGACGACAATGCCCACGTGGTCCATCCGTTGGATCGCCATGTGCTCGATGGTAGGTCCCGACCGGCCTCCAGCGGAGGTGTTCTACCGCGCGGGCCTTGGCATGGGGGGTGTGAGCGAGCGGTGGCCCGGCCGTCACCACTGACGGCCCCGGCGGGGCCTCGGGTAAAACCTCTCCCACGTCCACGCATGGTGCGGATCGGTCACGGCCCGCCGAAGCGGACCGATGCATACCGCAAAGCCGCAGTTCAGGGTCGGCTTCGCCCACGCCCGTCCGGGGCGCGGCGGCGTGTCGCGCGGCTACAGGCGTGTTTCGGCGAGGTTGACGGAGCCGTACCCGAGGCGGACTATTTATATAGGTGCTCGATACAACAGACATGCGGGGGTCGCCGTGCCGCCGCGCCTCATCGCGCCCGCTCACGGTGTTCGGCGTCCCGCGTCGGAGCAGGAGGGCATGGCATGTGTGGCATCACCGGCTGGATTTCCTTCGACCGTGATCTGCGCTCCGAGCAGGAGACCGTGGACGCGATGACCGAGACGATGTCCTGCCGCGGGCCCGACGACCGCGGCACATGGGTGAAGGGGCCCGCGGCGCTCGGTCACCGCCGCCTCGCGATTATCGACCTGGCCGGGGGCCGCCAGCCGATGACCGCCCGCAGGGCGGACGGCGGCGAGGTCGTCCTCGTCTACTCCGGCGAGGCGTACAACTTCACCGAGCTGCGAGCCGAGTTGACCTCCAGAGGCCACCGCTTCACCACCGACTCCGACACCGAGGTCGTCCTGCGCGGATACCTCGAATGGGGCGAGTCGGTCGCCGAACACCTCAACGGGATGGCCGCGTTCGCGATCTGGGACGACCGGGCCCAACGGCTCGTCATGGTCCGTGACCGCATGGGCATCAAGCCGTTCTACTACTACCCCACCTCCGACGGCGTGCTGTTCGGCTCCGAGCCGAAGGCGATCCTCGCCAACCCGCTCGCCGACCGGAAGGTCGGCCTCTCGGGCCTCCGCGAGCTGTTCTCGTTCATCAAGACACCCGGCCACGCCGTCTGGGAAGGCATGCACGAGGTCGAGCCCGGCACCGTGGTCACCGTCGACCGCAACGGCCTGCGCACCCACGTCTACTGGGCGTTGCGGACCCGCCCGCACCCGCACGACAAGGACACCTCGATCGCGCACGTCCGTACCCTGCTCGACGACATCGTCCGCCGTCAGCTCGTCGCCGACGTGCCGCGCTGCACCCTGCTGTCCGGCGGCCTCGACTCCTCGGCCATGACCGCGCTGGCGGCCCGTCAGCTGGGCGAAGTGGGCGAGACCGTACGCAGCTTCGCCGTCGACTTCGTCGGCCGGACCGAGAACTTCGTGGCGGACGACCTGCGCGCCACCCCCGACACGCCGTACGTGCACGACGTGGCCCGCCTCGCCGGCACCGTCCACCAGGACATCGTGCTGGACTCCACCGCCCTGGCCGACCCCGAGGTGCGCGCCGAGGTGATCCGGGCCCGGGACATCCCGGTGGGCTTCGGGGACATGGACTCCTCCCTCTACCTCCTGTTCAAGGAGATCCGCAGGCACTCCACGGTCGCCCTCTCCGGCGAGTCCGCCGACGAGGTCTTCGGCGGCTACAAGCAGTTCTTCGACGAGGAGGCCCGCCAGGCGGACACCTTCCCCTGGCTCATCCGCCACGCGCGGGACTTCGGCAACGACAACGACATCCTGACCACCCACGTCGCCGACGCCCTCGACCTCGACTCCTACGTCCAGGACGGCTACGACGCCGCGGTCAAGGACGTCGAACGCCTCGACGGGGAGAGCGACTTCGAGTACCGCATGCGCAAGATCTGCTACCTCCACCTCACACGCTTCGTGCGGATCCTGCTCGACCGCAAGGACCGCGCGAGCATGGCGGTCGGGCTGGAGGTGCGGGTGCCCTTCTGCGACCACCGGCTCGTCGAGTACGTCTACAACACGCCCTGGTCGCTGAAGTCCTTCGACGGACGCGAGAAGAGCCTGCTGCGGGAGGCGACCGCGGACGTCCTGCCGCGGTCCGTCTACGACCGGGTCAAGAGCCCCTACCCGTCGACCCAGGACCCGGAGTACGCCGTCGCCCTCCAGCGCCAGGCCAAGGACCTGCTGTCACGGCCCTCGCACACCGTCTTCGACATCATCGACCGCGACTGGCTGCGGCAGGCGGCGGACCACGACTCGCCACAGATCACCCAGGCATCCCGGCACGGCCTCGAAAGGACGCTGGACCTGGCCCTGTGGTTGGACATCTACTCACCCACTATCATGCTCCCCTGACCTGGACCGCACGGTGCGATGGGCTGACCCATGACGATCGGTGACGACGAGGCACTGCAACTGGTGATCTCCCTGCACCGGCTCACCCGCAGCCTGCGCAGGGCCTCGACCACCGGCAGCATCCAGCCGACGCACATCGCCGTCCTGGCCCTGCTGGCCCAGAAGGGCCCGTCCCGGATCGGCGAGATCGCCGCCTGGGTGCCCTGCTCCCAGCCGACCGCCACCTCGGCCGTCCTCGGGATGGAGGCCTCGGGCCTCATCCGCCGCGAGCCCGACCCGACGGACGGTCGCGCCATCCGGGTCACACTCACCGAACGCGGCGTCGCCGCACTGGCCGGCCTCGCGCGCGGCGAGGCCGAGGTGCTCGCCAGGCGCCTCGCCTCGCTGCGCCCCGACGAGATCCGACGGCTCGTCGAAGTGGGGCCGCTGCTGCGGCGGCTCGCGGAAGCCACCGACTGAGCTCGGCTGCCGATACGGATGTGCCGGCGGACGAGGGGCCTGCCGACCGTCGCTGACCAGGCTGGTTCCGGGCCGTGATGGGTACTGGCCCGGGTGTGCGGTCGCCGTGCGGCGGCGCGCTCTTCAGCACGGAGGTGGCACAGATGACGCAGTGTTCCGGGGCGACGCAGCACCCGATCCCGCCCGCGGTCCAGGAGGCGTACGGCCCGGCCGATCTCGGGTCGATGCCCTTGTTCGGCGGGGGGTTCATCAATTTCGGCTACTGGCAGGGCATCGACCTCGACCGGCCGCTGACCGAACACGACCGGATCAGCAGCCAGCGGGCCATGTACCGCCAGGTGCTCGATGGTTTGGCGCCCGTCGAGGGGCTACGGGCCGTGGAGGTCGGGTGCGGGCTGGGGGCCGGCGCCGCGGTGGCGCTCGAGGAGTACGGCTTCGCGCATGTCACCGGCATGGACATCCATCCACAGCAGCTCGAGCGGGCCAGCAGGCCAACTCCGGCCTGCTGGCCCGCCGCCCCGGACAGCTGAGCTTCGTGCGCGGCGCGGCCGAGTCCATGCCGTTCGGTGACGGCGAGTTCGACCGTCTGTACAGCGTCGAAGCCGCCCAGCACTTCCGCGACCTCGGTGCGTTCGCCCGGGAGACCGCACGTGTGCTGCGGCCCGGCGGCCGCGCCGTTGTCGCCAGCTTCTTCGTACCCGACGCCGACCGGGCCCGGACCGGGCGGCCGGCCGAACTGCTCGACACCTTCGCCACCGGCCTGGACGTCGCGCACACCATCCCCTCGCTGACCGGCAGTCTCGAGCGGGCCGGCCTGACCGAGGTCCGTGTCACCTCGATCGGGGCGTCGGTGTGGCCCGGCTGGGACCGCTGGCTGGCGGGCATGTGGGAGCCCGGCACCTGGCCCCGCAACTTCCTGCGGGCCTTCCACGAGGGCACCCTCGACTACTTCACGGTCACCGCGGAACGCCCCACGGCATGACACGCCGCACCTGGGCGGTCCACGTTCACCGGGCAGCGGCCAGGAGGCTCTCGGAGAGGGTCCACAGGCGCTCGGCGTTGTCGGGGTCGAGGGCGTAGCGGGCGACGCCGTGCAGGGTGCCGGTGCGGCGGTCGACGGTCGCGGTCTCGTTGCAGTCGGCGAAGTAGCGTCCGCCGATGCCCTCCAGCAGGGGCGAAGTGGCCAGGAGGACGGAGGTGGCCGCGCCCTGCTCGACGGTCTTGACGAGTTCGGCGGGGACCCTGCCGCTGCCCCGGCCGCCGGTGTGGCGCTGGAGGTTGGTGTAAATGGCGCCGGGCATCAGGGCGTTGGCGGTGATGCCGTCGTCGGCCCACCGACGGGTGGCTTCGACGGCGAAGAGCACATCGGCGGTCTTGGACTGGCCGTAGGCGAGCCAGGGGTCGTACGGGCGGAAGGCGAAGTGGACGTCGTCGAAGACGACCGGCGAGGCCTGGTGGCCGGTGGAGGAGACCACCACGATCCGGGCCGAACCGTCGGCGGCCAACGCCTGGTGCAGGCCGTTGGCCAGGGCGAAGTGGCCGAGGTGGTTGGTGGCGAACTGCATCTCCCAGCCCTGCTCGGTGTACTGCTCGGGGCAGGCCATCACCCCGGCGTTGTTCACCAGCACGTGCAGCGGGCCCTGCCAGGCCGCCGCGAACGCGGCGGCCGATGCCGGGTCGGTGAGGTCGAGGCGGGCCACGCGCACGTGCCGGTTCCCGGTGGTCGCGGCGATGTCCTTGGCGACCCGCTCGCCTGCCTCGGTGTCGCGTACGGCCAGGGTGACCTCGGCGCCGGTGCCGGCCAGGGCACGCGCCGTCGCCACGCCGATACCGGACGAGCCACCGGTGACGACCGCCCGCCGACCGGTCAGATCGATACCGGCCGCGACCTCGGCGGCGGTGCTGGAAAAGCCGAACGGGGTCGTGATGGCACTCATGGTGAACTCCTTGCTGTGTGCTGTGTGCTGTGTACGACAGGAGGCAGGACCGGAGCGAGCGGCTGTTCACGGGGTGAGCAGCCGGTCCTGCTCGGTGAGGGGCGTCCCGCCGTGCCACGGCAGGACCTCGCCGAACCGGACGAGCTCGCCGTACAGCGCCGGGTCGACCGGCGTGCCGAACACGAGGTCGAGCACGGCGCGGGCGGCCTCGGCCGGGCTCCGGGCCTGGCCGTAGTCGCCGAACCAGGGCCTGGAGGTGGCGGTGTCGACCATGCCGGGGCAGACCGCGGCGACCAGCGTCCCCTCGGCGAGATCGCGCTCGCGGCGCTCGGCCGCCACCGCCCGCACGGCCGCGACCTGCGCCACCTTCGACGGCACGTTCAGCCAGCGGGGCCAGCCCGCCTCCTCCGCCGTCCCGGAGTGGACCGCGCTGCGCCAGGACTCGACGGCGTACTCGACCTGGTCGAGCGTCGCGCCGTCGAACCGCGCGTGCAGGCGCGGATCCAGATGCCCCAGGGTGCCCAGGGTGCTCGCGACGACGATCAGCCGGCCGCCCGGCCGCAACGTGGGCGCGAAGGAGCGCAGGACCGCGTGGGTGCCGCCGTTGGCGACATCGATGAACTCGTCGGCCTGGTCGGACTGGGACCGGTCGGGCAGGAGCCGGGCGACCGCGTTGGAGATCACGATGTCGACTCCGCCGTAGTGGCGGCGAAGCCCGTCGGCCAGAGCGTCGACGGCATCGGCGACGGTGACATCCAGGACCCGGCCCTCCACCCGGCCGCGTGTGGCCGGGGCCTGTGCGACCTGGGCGGCGGCCTCGGCGACCCGGCGGTCGTCGCGGCCGGTCAGCAGGACCAGGTCCTCCGGCCGCATCCGGGCGGCCAGCCCCTCGACGAGCGCCCGGCCGAGACCTTGGTTGGCGCCGGTCACCAGCGCGATCCGTGGTGTGGTCATGCCTCCACGCTAGGGACGTCCCGGGCATGAGGCCAACGAAAGTTCGGAACACCTGGTATGCGTAAACCTCATGGACTTCACGGACGTCACCCTCACCGCCCTGCGGGTCTTCCGGGCCGTGGCCGAGCGGGGCACCCTCACCGCCGCCGCCACGCGGCTCGGCTACACGCAGTCCGCGGTCTCCCGCCAGATCGCCTCCCTGGAACGGGCCGCCGGCACCCTGCTCCTCGAACGGCGCCACGACGGCGTACGCCTGACCCCCGCCGGACACCTCGTCCTGCGCCGCGCCACCACCGTCCTCGACGGCATCGACGCCACCGCACGCGAACTCGCGGGCCTGCCCGCCCAGGCCGGCACGGTACGGCTCGGCTGGTTCCCCAGCGCGGGCGCCACCCTCGTCCCGCAGGCTGTCGCCGCCCTGCGCGTCACCGACCCCGCCATCACCGTGACGACCCGCGAGGGCAGCACCCCCGCCCTGGTCCGGGCCCTGCGCGCCGGCAGTATCGACCTCGCCCTCCTCGGCTCCGCCCCGCCGTTCCGCCCGCCCGACACCGAGACGCCTCCACTGACCCTGCACACCCTGACCGAACGCAGCCTGCACATCGCCGTTCCCGCCGGACATCCCCTCGCCCGGGGCGAGTTCATCGACGTCACCGAGCTGCGCGGCCAACGCTGGATCACCGGCCCGGCCTCCGGGGAGGACCGCCTCATGGGCGTGTGGCCCGGCCTCGACGAGAAACCCGACACCGCCCACACCGCACGCGACTGGCTCGCCAAACTCCATCTCGTCGCCGCCGGCTGCGGAATCACCACCGCACCGGCCGCCCTCGCTCCCGCCGCGCCCCCCGGCGTCCGCGTCCTCCCGGTACGCGGCGGCCCCCGAGAACAACGCCGCCTGCTCCTCGCCCACCTCCCCGGCCCGCTCGGCGAACCCGCCGCACGCGTCGCCGAAGTCCTGCGCGCCACGGCTCTCGGCACGGAGCGGCACTGAACCGCCTACCCGCCGGAGGCGAGCCCGCCCGAAGGCTCCCCGTCGAGCGCCCCCGCGATGGCGTCGCGCCAGACGGGCCCGGCCAGCGTGCCGCCGAAGGCCCGGGCGACGACGCTGCCGCCGATGCTCTGGCCGTCCAGGTCCTGGGGGCGCTCGGTGTCGCCCACGACGACGGCACCGGACAGTTCGGGGGTGTACCCGGCGAACCAGACCTGTTTGCTGGAGTCCGTGGTGCCCGTCTTGCCCGCGCTGTCCCGCCCGCCGAGCCCCGCCGGCCGCCCGGTGCCGTCCTCGACGACGCCCTTCAGCATCCCGGTGACCGCGTCGGCGGTACCGGCGGACAGCGCCCGGTGGCAGTCGGCCCGCGGCACGGACAGCTCGTGCCCGTCCGCGGTCGTCACCGAGGTGACGGCCACGGGGGAGCAGTAGGTGCCGTGGGCGGCGAACGTCGCGTAGACGCCGGCCACATCGAGCGGGGTGAGGTCGTTGGTGCCCAGGGTGAGGGAGGGCACCACCTGGAGCGGGCTGCCGTCCGCCTGGGCGGTGATCCCGAGCCTGGCAGCCGTCGTCGCCACCTCGCACAGACCGGTGTCGGCCTCCAGACGGGCGAAGTAGGTGTTGACGGACTTGGCCATGGCCTCCGGCATGGCGAACGGGCCGACCAGCGACGGGCTGTCGTTGTGCACCTCCCCGGCCTCGGGGTACGTCTTCCCCGCGCAGTCGGTCATCGCCGGCCACGGCATGGAGTACGGCGACGGGTACTTCCGGGACGGCCGGATGCCGTTCTCCAGCGCCGCGGCCGCCACGACGGGCTTGAAGACCGAGCCGGTCGGGAACCCCAGCCCACCGCCCATGCGTGTGCCGACCCCCAGATCGATCTGCGTCCGATGGGCGCCCACGCCGTAGTCGCGGCTCTGCCCCATCGCCACGATCCGCCCGGTGCCCGGCTGGACCACGGCCATCGCGGCGGCCGCCCGGTCGGTGGTGAGGACGTGCGAGGCGACCGAACGCCGGAGCGCCTGCTGCGCCTTGGGGACCAGCGTGGTGTGGATCTCCAGACCGCCCTGCTGCCACAGGGCCTGCCGCTGGGCGGCCGTCCTGCCGAACGCCGGGTCGCCGAGGACCACCCGGCGTACGTAGTCGCAGAAGAACCCGGCGCCGTCGGAGGCCGCGGCGCAGCCCTGGCGCGGGGCGCTGACGCGCAGCCCGAGCGGCGTGCCGATCGCCTGTAGGGACCGGGCCCGGGTGATGGTGCCGTAGCGGGCCATCGTCCGCAGCACCGTGTCGCGGCGCTCCTTGGCCAGGCGGGGGGCGGTGATCGGGTCGTAGGCCGTCGGCGACTGGACCAGTCCGGCCAGGAGCGCTGCCTGGGGGAGGGAGAGGCCGGCGGCGTGCACGCCGAAGTACCGCTCTGCCGCCGCCTCCACGCCGTACGCCTGCTCGCCGAAGAAGGCGATGTTGAGGTAACCGGTGAGGATCTCGTCCTTGGAGAACCTCTTCTCCAGCGCGATCGCGTACCGCAGTTCCCGGATCTTGCGGTCGAGGGTCTGGCGCCGGGCCTGCCGCACGGCCTCGGCGTCGTCCCCGGCCGCCTCGACGAGGACGTTCTTCACATACTGCTGGGTCAGGGTGGAGGCGCCCTGGGCGACACGGCCGCTGCCCGCGTCGGTGCCGAGGGCCCGCACCACGGCCTTCGGGTCGAGGGCGCCGTGCCGGTAGAAGCGGTGGTCCTCGATGTCGACCACGGCCTTGCGCATGACGGGGGCGATCCGGTCGCCGGGCACGACGGTACGGTCGCGGGCGTAGAGGGTGGCCATCAGGCCGCCGTCGGCGTCGTAGACGCGGGAGGACTGGGCGAGGGCGGAAGTGCGCAGGGCGGCGGGCAGGCCGTCGAAATCCCCCACCGCGGTCTTGGCGTACGCCCCCAGGGCGCCCACGAAGGGCAGGGCGATGCCGGCGGCGAGAAGCCCCGCGAGGGCGGCGATGGCCACGAACTGGCAGGCGCGGCGCGGGCGCGGCACGGGCGACATGAGAGGGACCGTACGCGGAAAGTCTGAGAATTCCCTCAACTGACCATTGATATACGGTAATTCGGGTCAACTCGGCAGACCTCCCGGGGCCCCGCGGTATCTCTTCCGGACGTTTTGCACCCCAACGGCTGACGGGCGCGCGGTCCGTCTTGTACGACGGAGCCACTTGGTGTGCGTCGGAGCACTCCTGACTCTCTGCGAAGAGGTGGCACATGACCGAGCTCTCCCGACGACGGCTGCTCGGATCGGCGCTGGGCGCGGGCGGTCTGGCCGCGGCGTCCGCCCTGTTCCCGCCCCATCTCGGACGCGCGGCGGCCCAGCCGTCGAGACGTCTGAGAAGCCTGGACGAGATCGAGCACGTCGTGGTCCTGATGCAGGAGAACCGCTCGTTCGACCACTACTTCGGCACGATGCGCGGGGTCCGCGGGTTCGACGACCCGGACGCCCTGACCCTGCCGGACGGACGGTCGGTCTTCCACCAGCCCGACCCCGCCAACCCCGACGGCTATCTGCTGCCCTTCCATCTCGACACCCGGACCACCAGCTCGCAGGCCATCCCGTCCACCAGCCACGCCTGGACCGTGCAGCACGCGGCCGTCAACGGCGGCCGGATGGACAACTGGGTCCCCGCCCACCGCAAGGCCGACGGCGAGAAGTACGGCCCCTACACGATGGGCTACTACGAGCGCGACGACATCCCGTTCCACTTCGCGCTCGCCGAGGCCTTCACCCTCTGCGACGCCTACCACTGCTCGGTGCTCGGCCCGACCTGGCCGAACCGGCTCTACCTCTGGACCGGCACGGTCGACCCGGGCGGCCACTACGGCGGCCCGGTCACCAGCAACGACATCCCCAAGCCGTTCCGCTGGACGACCTACGCCGAGCGGCTGACCGCGGCCGGTGTCTCCTGGCACGTCTACCAGGAGGAGGACGACTACGGCTGCAACCCGCTGGAGTTCTTCCAGTCGTTCCAGGACGCCCGGCCCGGCGACCCGCTGTACGAGCACGGGCTGACCATCACATCGGGGGACGGATTCGCCCGTGACGCCCGCGCGGGCCGGCTGCCGGCCGTCTCGTGGATCATCCCGCCGTCACCGCTGTGCGAGCACCCCGACTACCTCCCGGCGGTCGGCGCCGACTTCCTGGCCCGGCAGCTGGACGCGGTCGCCGCCAACCCCGACGTCTGGAACAAGACCGTCTTCATCGTCAACTACGACGAGAACGACGGGCTGTTCGACCACGTCGTCCCGCCGATGCCGCCCGCGGGCACCCCGGACGAGTTCGTCCGCGGGCTCCCGATCGGCGCGGGGATCCGGGTGCCGTGCTTCGTCGTCTCGCCCTGGAGCCAGGGCGGTCACGTGGCGAGCGAGCCCTTCGACCACACGTCCGTCCTGCGGTTCCTGGAGCGCGTCACCGGAGTGCGCGAGCCGAACATCAGCGACTGGCGGCGGCGCACCTTCGGAGACCTGACCTCGGCCCTCGGCTACTCGGCGGGCGGTGCCTTCCCCCGGCTCCCGGAGACCCGGGGCCCGTTGTGGCGCGCCGAGCACGACATCGCCACGCTGCCGCCGACGGCTTTCCCCGGCGGGGACCAGGAGCCGCCGCACCAGGAGGAGGGCCTCACGGCCCCCCGCACCCCGGCGACCGCGGGCGAGGCGGGGGCGCTGCGGGGCTCCCACCCGTACACCAGGAGCCGTCTCGTCGAGAACGACACCAACCACGGGGGAGACTTCCCGCACGGCACCACCGGCACCGTCTTCCCCGGCATCCAGCGGTCCGTGCCCGGACAGGCGCCGGCCAAGGGCGTCCATGTGTACGCGGCCGGCATCGTCAGCAACACCATCTCGGTCGTCGACGTGACGACCCGCAAGCTCGTCGCCACCGTCGACGCCGGGACCAACCCGTACGGCATCGCCCGGACCCCCGACGGGAGCAAGCTCTACATCACCAACTCCGGGGCGAGCGATGTCTCCGTCCTGGACACCGCCAAGGGCCGGATCGCCACCGCCGTCACCGTCGGCCTCTACCCGCACGGCATCGCCGTCTCACCGGACGGTGCGTACGCGTACGTGGCGGACACCGGCCCCGACGGCCCCGGGGGTTCGGACACCGTCTCGGTGATCGATACCCGCACGGACAAGGTGACCGCGACCTGGCGCACGGGCCTCAACCCGCGGGCCGTCGCCGTCTCCCCGGACGGCCGGACCCTCTACGCGGCCTGTGCCGACGGCCTGTTCGTCGTCGACACAGGCCACGGCGCCGTCAGGAGCCGACTGCCCGGACAGGCCCGCGCGGGCGGCCTCGCGGTGCACCCCGACGGCAGCCGGGTCTATGTGGCCGACACCTGGGAGAACACCCTGACGGTGATCGACGCCCGCAGCCGGCGGGTCCGGGCGCAGCTGCGCGTCGGCCGGAACCCCTGGCAGGTCACGCCGAGCCCGGACGGCACCCGGGTCTTCGTCACGGGCGCCAACGACGACACGGTGACCGCCGTGGACGCCGACGGCCGCCGCGTCCTCGGCACGGTACGGGTCGGCCACGTGCCGACGGGCATCACCGTGGCCGGAGACACCGTCTGGGTGGCCACGAACGCCTCCAGCACGGTGGACGCGGTCGACGCGAAGTCCTTCACCCTGCTCGGCAGCACGCCCCTCGGGCTGGCGACGTCGCCGAGCGGCCTCGTGGTCGCCTGACAGCTCCTTCGGAAGGTCCTCGGCACATGGTGGCCGAGGACCGTTCCGGCATGAATCAGACGAGTTCGGGTTGCGGTTCCCGTTCCGGTTGCCGCACCGGTGCGGCCTTCGGTTCCCACGATTTGGTGGTCCGTACGTAGCCGTAGACCACGGAGCCCGTCGCCAGGATGAGAAGGGGTCCGAACACCCACGGATGTTCGGCCATCTCCAGCGGCAGATAGCGATAGGACACCAGGAGCGCGGCGAATACCGTCGCGCCGTAGGCGACCAGCTGGATTCCGGACCGGTCCCAGCCACGGTCGAGCGAGCGCAGTGCCGCCTCGATCGTGAGCGTGAACACCACGCCGGCAATGATGTCCGTGCCGTAGTGGTAGCCGAAGCCCAGCGTCGCGCCGAGCGTGGCGATCAGCCAGAACGCGCCCGCGAATCGCAGAATCCGTGGGCCCTTGCGGGAATGAATGAAGATCGCGGTGGCCCACGCCGTGTGCAGGCTGGGCATGCAGTTGCGCGGGGTGGTCTCGTCGAACGGCATGTGGTGCGGGGCCATGACCGCCGGCGGCGTGTGCGGCCACAGGTCGGCCACCGCCCAGTGACTGCCGTCGGCGCCGTAGGCGAAGATCGGCCCGACCACCGGGAAGATCATGTAGATGCCCGGCCCGAGGAGGCCGATGACCAGGAAGGTGCGCACCAGGTGATGGCCCGGGAAGCGGCGCTCGGCCGCCACGTTGCGCAGCTGGTACAGCGCGACGACGACCGCGGCCACCGCGAGCTGAATGTAGACGTAGTCGAGAATGTGGTCGCCGATCGGGCCGGTGGCCTCGACGATCCGGCCTGCCAGCCACGACGGGTTGCCCAGCGCGTGATCGGCGGTCGCCACGTACTGGTCGAGCACCATGGGACGGGTCTTCGACGTGATGAGCAGCCAGGTGTCGCCGGTCTTGCGGCCGGCCACGAGCAGCAGGCCCAGCCCGACGCCCTTCAGCAGCAGGACACGTTCCCGGCCGGTGCGGCGCGTGACCGCGATGACCGCACAGCCCAGGAGCACCCACAACGCGCCGTTGCCGAACATCATCTTGGCGTCGAGCGCCCACCGCACGAGCCAGAAGACGACATCGATGCCGATCGCGACGCCGGCCGCGACGAACCGTTGCCGCCAGGTGAGCACCACCATCATCAACGCCATGCTGGCGTACAACAGCGGACCCGATTTGGGGGCGAATATTACCTCTTTCGCCTGGTTGGTGATCGGCCCCGGGAGGCCGTAATGGCGCGCGGCGATCTCCAGCGCGATGAGGAATCCGAGGGCCACCACACTCGCCGCGGCCCACAGTGTTCTGCGGTTCATTCGCGAAAATATTCGCGATGCTATAGGTGTCAATTATCTGGCCGATTTGTTAGTTGTTGGCTGAACAGGTCACTCTTCGTGCCGGATGGCATGGCTTTCCGGTGAGGGGCGGGCGATGAGGGTGATCGCCATGGGCCCGAACATGCTATCGGAGCGGTGCGGGTGGGTTTCGCTGGTCACGGGTGGTGCGGAGGGCGGGCGATCCTGCGCTTGACGGCCCGGTGTCTCGGGGGTGGCCATCGACTCCCCTCGGCGGGGGAGCCCGGGACGGCGGTCGCGCCGGCCGGGTCGTCGGCTCGGTGCTGCCAGGCCCTTCCGTACGGGCCGGCTCCGAAGCCGCCTGGCCCTTGGGTGATGTGCTCGTCCCGTCCAGGGCCGAGAGGGACGCATTGCCCGGCGACGGGGAAAGAATCGGCCCTTGCGGGGGTTCCGTCTCCGGTGGAAATTCCTGCACCGGATTCATGGGAGCGGAGTGCGGGATTTCGTCGGAACGGGATTTATGTCGTTCTCGAAAACCCGCTCATCAGGAGCACGATCCGGGCGCCGTGCGGCAGGGGCCGCGGCCCGTAGCACCTCCCACTCGGCAGCCTGCCGGATGGCAGTTGTGGGGGCATTTCCCGCCGGACAAGATCAAGTCATGGATCGCAACATGAAGAGCAAGGCGCTCCGGCGCACCACGACGGCTGTCGTCAGCGCCGCCACCGCCGCCGCCCTGCTGGCCACGCTCGCTCCGGCCGCCCAGGCCGCCGAGCCCGCGAAGAAGGGCACGGCCCACGCCGCGCAGAAGGTCAAGTACACCGACGAGGAGATCGTCGGCCTGTTCGCACTCGGCTCCGGGCGCGCCGCCGCCGAACACCCCGAGGTGCTCAAGAAGTTCGGTATTCCCCAGCAGAACGTGGACGCCGCGCACGTGGCGAGCCTGACCTCCGCGCTGCGCAAGACCGACCCGTCCTTCCACAAGACGGTCACGGAGAACGTACAGAGCCGTGACCCCTACAAGGTCGAGAAGGCTCTCACCACCCTCACCGCCGATGTCCAGGCGGTGAGCAAGGGCAAGGGCAACCGCGCCGACGCCATGATGGCCGGCTCCTGGTGGTTCAAGACCCAGCAGGCCGTCGTCCAGACCGGCACCATCGCCACCACGGTCGCGGCCGTCGCGGAGGTCGGTGTGGTCTGGGTGATCGCCTACCGCGCCGCGGACGACACCTCGCAGTTCACCAAGCAGGCCATGGCGGCCTCGGTGGCACGCGCTCTCTGACCATGCTCCAGCACGACTCCTCACAGGACACCGGCTGCCGGACCGCGGACGACGCGGCCCGGCAGCGGGGTGCCTTCATCAGGACCTTCGCCGCCCTGCTGGCCGTCATGGCGGCCTCCGTCTACTTCGCCCTGCCGAACAACGTCACGACCCCGTCCTGGGCGCCGACGGCCAAGTTCTACTCCTCGGCCTTCGTGCCGCAGGGCTGGGCCTTCTTCACCAAGTCGCCGGAGAGCGAACAGATGGGCGCCTACCGGCCGAACGGCGACGACGAGCCCCACAGCCTCTCGATGACCCCGCAGGGACGGGCGGCCAACCTCTTCGGCCTCACCCGCCGGCAGCGGGCCCAGGGTCCCGAAGAGGCGCTCCTCAACGCCCAAGTACACGGCTGGGAGCCCTGCCAGGACTCCGACGACGAGTGTCTGCACGGCGCGGCGGCCCGCCCGGCCCTCGCCGTGACCAACACGTCGCCGCTGCCCAGCCTGTGCGGCGACGTCGTCATGACCAACGAGCGCCCCGTGCCCTGGGCCTACCGCGACCTCGCCACCGATACGGCGCACATCACCCGCACCGTGCACCTGAGGATCACCTGCCATGGCTGACCGGCCCGCCTCGGCCCTGGACAGGGCCCTGAGCCGCTTCGATCCCCGGACCCCCTGGTTCGGATGGGGCCGCACCCTCATCGCCTCGGCCCACCTGATCACCCTGGCGCTCACCCCCACGGCCGCCCTGCTCCACCCGCTCCTCGACGAATCCCCGTACCCCCACTGCCAGAAGGCCCTGGCGGTCTCCGCGTACTGCGTCGGGGGTGACGCGGTGAGCCAGGAGTGGCGCCGCTGGATCATGGTCGCCCTGCTGGCTCTTGTCGCGAGCGGCTACCGCCCGCGCTGGACGGTGTGGATCCACGCCTGGCTGGCCTACTCGATCGGCGTCGGTATCGCCCTGCCCGACGGCGGCGAGGCCATCGCCCGCATCGCGGCCCTGCTGCTGATCCCCATCGGCCTGGCCGACGACCGGCGCTGGCACTGGCAGCGTCCCCGCACACCCCTCGGACCGACCGCACGGGGCACCGCCTTCGCGGCGTTCTGGGCGCTGCGCATTCAGCTGGCGATCCTTTACACGCAGAGCGGCATCAGCAAGTTCGGGGTGCCGGACTGGCTCAACGGGTCCGCCGAGTACTACATTCTGCGCGACCCCGCCTTCGGAGCCGCCGAGCCGTTCAAGGGCCCGGCCCTCTGGCTGTCCGGGCACGGCCTTACCCTCGGTGTGCTGACCTGGGGAGGGATCGTCATCGAGCTGGTGATCGCCGCGTTCCTGCTGGGGCCGGAGCGGCTGCGCAAGGCCGCCTTCGTCCTCGACGTCGTCCTGCACGCGAGCATCATCGCGACCATCGGGCTGTGGAGCTTCAGCCTGATCATGATCGGATGCGCCGCGGTCGCCGCCGCTCCCGACCGGACCCCTCCCGCTGCCCCGCGTACACCCCCACAACGCAAGGAGCCCCGCAAGTGGCAGACACGATCATCGAATGCGCCAAAGGCCACGTCCACTGGGGCACTTGGGTCCACGGCGCCTCTCTGACGACCGTCAGGCTCGGCCCCCGCCGACTGGGCTGGTGCTCCGCCGGCCGGCACGTATCCCTCCTGCGCCGGACCGAGGAAGCGCAGCTGACTCCGGCGCAGCGCCGGGAGCTCTTCCCCGCATGAGCGAGATATGCCTGGAGCAGGCCGTCGCCGGATACCGGCGACGGCCTGTGACCGCCCCCCTCGACCTGACCCTCGCGCGGGGCGTCCATGTCCTGCTGGGCCGCAACGGGGCAGGCAAGACCACCCTGATGCGCACACTCGCCGGCATCCTGCCGCCCCTGAGCGGGCGCGTCCGCGTGGACGGGACGGACATCGCCGAGGACCCGGAAGCCAAACGCCGCACAGGCCTGCTCTCGCACCGCGCCGCGCTCGCTCCCCAGCTCACCGTCCGGGACAACCTGGACTTCTGGGCCACCGTCCTCGGCCTCCCCCCGGACGGGCGCGCGCGGCGTATCGCCGACACCGCCGAACGCTTCGACATCACCGCGCTCCTCGACCGCCGCACCGCCCGGCTCAGCAGAGGCCAGCTCCAACGGGCCGACCTCGCACGGCTGCTCCTGTCCGACCCTCAGGTGCTGCTCCTCGACGAGCCGCTCACCGGCCTCGACCCGGTGAGCGCCGCCGCCACCCGGGACCTGGTGCGGGGATGGGCCACGGACCGGATCGTTCTCTACTCCACCCACAGCGTGCCCGAGGCGCTGACCCTGGCCTCCAGCATCCTCGTACTCAAGGACGGCACCATCACCTCCCTGGCCGCGACCACCGGCAAGCAGCACGGATACGAACTACGCCGTACCCCCGCCACCGCCTCGACCCGGGAGGACGGCTGGACTCCGGTCGACGTCGCCCCCGGCGGGACCATCGGTGACCTCGTCGCCGAACTTGTCCGCGATGGTGTCTCGGTCTCCGCCATCCGTCCGGTGGCGCCCGAAACGGAGATGGCCATCCACCGGCTGCTGGGCGGTGCGTCATGACCGTCGGACCGCTCGCACGAGCCCTGGTGTCCCGCACCTGGCGGCACCAGGGCCGACAGATCACCTTGATCCCGCTCGGCGCGGGTCTGGCTCTGGTGCTCCTGCTGCTGGCCCTTCCCCGGGTCTGTCCCGAGGGCATCCACGGCAGCGCCACCGCGGCCTCCACCGACCTCGCCGCGGTGACCGGTCTGCACAGCGCCACCGGCGCGGCCCTCAGCACCGCGCTGCTGTCGGCCCCGAGCCTGCTCGGCGTGGCCGCTGCCCTGATCACTCTGTCCATCAGCCGGGCCGTCGTCGCCGGAGACCTCACGAGCGGGGTCATGGAAGCCCTGCTCGCCACTCCCGTACGGCTCCGTCGGGTCTTCCTCGCCTACACCGCCACCGCCTTGGCCGCTTCCCTGCTCGCCTGGCTCACACTCGTCGTGGCCTTCACCGGCCCGGCCTGGGCCGTGCTCACCGTCGGCGGCGGCCGCGTCCACCTCACCACCGGCTATGTCCTGCTGGGTGTCCTGGTCCCGGCCGGCTCCATGCTCTGGGCGGCAGCGGTGACGGTCTTCACCGGCTTTCTCTATCCGGCCGGCCTGCGCGTCACCGCCGGTCTCAACGGCGGTCCCGTCCGGGCAGCGGCGCTTCTCCCGGCCCTCGGCACCACCTTGGCGGTCAGCCTGGCACCGGGGAAGTACACCGTGGTCACCACCTGGTACGCGGGTGGCTCACTGGTCCTGGCGACGGTCCTGCTGACAGTCGTTCCCCTCGTCTTCAAGGCGGACCGCGTCCTCGAATGACCCCCTCGCCCGAGGGATATCCTCGGACGGAGATCACGGGGGAGGAACAGCTTTGATACGCGTGCTGATCATCGATGACGAGGAATTGTTCCGGGCAGGGCTGCGGATGGTGCTGCACACCGGGGACGACATCGTCGTGGTGGGGGAGTGCACAGCGACCGAAGCGCCGCTGGCCGTAGCCGAGAGCGCACCGGATGTCGTCCTTCTCGACATCCGGATGCCGGACCGGGACGGCCTGGCCGTCCTCGAAGACGTGAAGAGCCGTCAGGACGCACCCGCCGTGCTGATGCTGACCTCCTTCGACACCGACGCCTACGTGGCCCGGGCCCTGCGGGCGGGTGCGGACGGATTCCTGCTCAAGGACAGCGACCCCGACCACCTGATACGAGCGGTACGCGCGGCCGCTGTCAGGGGCAGTGTCCTGTCCCCGTCGATCGCCCGCGCGGTCTTCGACGGCTACGCCTCTTCGCTGACCGGCGCTGGCGGCGACACCGCTCCGGTGTCACCGGCAGTGGAACCGCACGACCGGGTGGCGCAGTTGACCCCGCGGGAGCGCGAGGTCCTGACCCTTCTCGGCGCCGGACTGTCGAACCGCGAGATCGCCGCGGAACTGCACCTCAGCCCCGGCACGGTCAAGGAACACGTGAGTACGGTGCTGGCCAAGCTCGGCACCGACAACCGGGTCCGTGCCGCGGTCATCGCCTGGCAGTCGGGGCTCACGGGCGCCACGACGGACCTGGCACGACCCGCGCTGTGAGCGGCGCGACGGAACCCACCGGCATCCTGCAGCGGGCCCTGGCCCGTTCCCGGCCGCCAGGTTGGGCGGTGGAAGGCGCTCTCCTGGCCCTGGCAGGCGGCGATCTGGCGATGAGGCTGGGTTCTCGGGCCGAACACCCGGGCACCTTCGGTCTCTCGGCGCTGGCTCTGATCGCCTTGCCCTGGCGCCGCAGGTGGCCCCTGCCCGTCCTGCTTCTCACCCTTCCGGCGTTGACAGTCGATGGCATGTGGCTCGCCTCCATGATCGCGCTGGTCCGGGTGGCCGTGGTGGCCTCGGAAGTGACGGCGGCACTGTGCGGCCTGTGTGTCTCCATCGCCGTCCTGCTGGACTGGGCCGTGTCCGGCGGCCCGTTCCCGGACACGGGCAATTGGCTGCGGGTGGAGGTGTACTGCGCCTTGGTGGGGGCGGGCCCTGTGGTCCTGGGGCGGTTGCTGCGTTCCCGGTGCCGGATCGCGGAGCAGGTCCTGGAGCTGTCGCGCAGCCGGGACCGGGAGCGCCTGGCCGAGCGCGAGGCAGTGGCGTCGGCGGAACGAGCAGCCCTGGCCCGCGAGATGCACGACGTCGTCGGACACGAAATGAGTCTGATCGCGGTAAGGGCGGCAGCACTGTCGCAGCGCAGCGCCGACCCCGCTGTGCAGGAGGAGGCCGACCTCATCCGGGAGCTGAGCGTGCGGGCCCTGGACGAAGTCCGGCATACCGTCGGAGTACTGAGGGGCCCGCGTGGCGAAGACGCCCCTTCGGGGCGTCGGCTGGCCGACATCGCGGCACTGGTGGAGCGCAGCGGACTCACAGCGCAGACGGCCGTCGTGCCTGCGGCGGACGTCCGCTGGCCCGCCGCCGTGGAACTGGCCGCGTACCGTACCGTTCAGGAGGCGCTGACCAACGTCGTACGCCACGGTGATCCCGGCCGGCCTGTGCAGGTCCGGGTCGAGTCGGTGGACGACGATACCTGTCTGGTGGTCGAGGTACGCAGTGGACGTGTGCCAGGCGCGGGCGAACCAGCGGGTGGCCATGGGCTGGCGGGCCTGCGCGAGCGGGCCCGGCTCCTGGGCGGCGACCTGGCCGCGGGCCCCGTCCCCGGTGACGGTTACCTGGTCCGGGCGGCTTTCCCCGCCCCTGGCCAAACCCTGGTGGGAGCTGTGGGATCAGGCCGGTAGCAGTACCGCGGAGGGACGGGCCTTCTCCTCGGCGTCGATGACGAGGACACGGCGTATGGCCGCGCCGGTCTCCTGCATCGCCGAGGCCATCCTGAGAGCCGCCCGTGCCCCGGGGACGTCGAAGGCCACGACATCGTCCCGGGTGTTCAAGGCACGGGCGACGCGTGCCGACTGCCAGCGCGGCGGGAACTGGCGGAACGAGGCGATGTAGATGATGACATCGATCTCGGAGACGTCCGCGGAGGCCTCGCGCAGGGCGCGGCGTGCGGCGTGGACGGCGCGGTGCAGGGCCTCGGTGTGGTCGAGGCGGGTGGCCTTCCGGTTTTCGGAAGTGACGGTTCCGGGAAATGCGATGATGCCGTCGATGGCCATGCGGCCCTCCCCGTTGGTCTTCTCGCGCGAGCTTTCCTGACCACTCTCCCACTCTTCCCAACGGCGCTCCTGACCAGCGGCGGGGGACAGCGGTTTTGATGTGTTTCAAACGGTCGCGGAGCGGAAAGCGCCGGCGACCAGGATCCCTCCCGATGAGGGAAGCCGGCCGTGCGGAGTTCGTCCCCCGGGCTGCAGTGCCGCTGACGGCCGCATTGGACGCCGACGTGGACCCGGGCGAGGCGGATCCCGCTCTCGACCGGGTGCCCGCCCTCCACGAGGGGCGGCCGACGCCCGCCGCCGGACAGTTGACGTGGCCGACGTCAAGGACGAATCAATTTCACGCGCCGCAGCACAAGGAAGAGACCGCAGAAGGACTGTCCTGCAATTGGCTCGAAGAGACTCGAAGAGGCTCGAAGAGAGCCGAACGCCTCCTTCGGAGCGGCGACTTCGCCCCCGAGGCTGCCCACCCGGGAGGCCACCTTTTCGTCATTTCCTCGGACTCACCGAAGCCGACGCGTCGTCCTCACCGGCTCCGTCCTTCTCCGGCCGTGCGGCGCTCGCCTGACGGAGGGACTCCGTCATGTCGTTCCGGTGGTCCGGCGGATCGCGGCCGGCGCCCTGGACAGCCCGGCTCTCCAGGTGCTGGGCGTCGACTCCGACGTCCGTGCGAGGGCCACTCGCAGATCCGCCGGCACCTCGAAGGACTCCAGAGCGGGCCGCCGCGCTGTTGCGGGAGCAGCGGGCTCCCGTCAGAGCCAAGCACCGCGGCCTGAAGCCCAACGGTGACATCGCCCGGCCCGCCTCCGGCACCGGTGAACGCGATGGCAACCTTAAAGCCGAGACCGAGTGGCTGCTGCTCGTCGCCCAGGCATACGCCAACAGCGACGTCGTCCGCGCGACCACCCATGAGACCCCACACGCAAAGGAAGCCGTCCCCACATCATGAGCGACCCGCTGTCCTGCCCCGAGTTCCTCCAGAACCCCTACCCCATCTACGACGAACTCCGGGCGACAGCCACCGTCACCCCGGTGACCACCGGCTCCGCGGGCAGGCCCAGTTACCTGGTGACCGGCTACGCCGAGGCCAAGGCGGCGTTCACGGACCCGCGACTGTCCAAGGACACCGCCCGGTTCTTCGCCGGCCGCCCTTCCAACCGCAACCTGCACCCCGCGGTCGCGCACACCATGCTCGCCACCGACCCACCCCAGCACACCCGGCTGCGCCGCCTGGTGACCAAGGCGTTCACCACCGGAGCCGTCGACCGTCTGCGCCCGTACATCGAGCACACTGTCGACCAGCTCCTCGACGACCTCCCGAAGACCAGCGAGGCCGACCTCGTCGCCGGCCTCGCCATACCGCTGCCGGTCACGGTGATCTGCCAGATGCTCGGAGTGCCCGAGGCCGACCGCGCGCAGGTCCGCACCTGGTCGAACGACCTCTTCGCCGCCGGACAGCCCCAACGGATCGACGCTGCCTCCCACGCCGTGGCCGACTACATGGCCGACCTCATCGCGGCCAAGCGCCGCGCCCCGGACGACAGCCTCCTGCACGACCTCATCGCCGTCCGCGACAAAGGAGAGCAGCTCAGCGAAGACGAACTCGTCTCCCTTGCCGTCCTCCTGCTCATCGCCGGTCACGAAACCACCACCAACTTCATCGGCAACGCCATCCTGGCGCTCCTCCAGCACCCCGAGCTCCTCGACCGCCTACGCGCCAACCCCGGCCAGATCGGCAGCACGCTGGGCGAACTGCTGCGTTACGACTCGCCCGTCGGCATCGCCACCTTCCGGTACAGCACCCAGGCACTCACCCTCGGCGAGACCGAGATCCCCGCCGGAGCCCCGGTACTCATCTCGCCCGGAGCCGCCAACCGAGACCCCGCCCAGTACCCGGGCCCCGACCACCCTGACGCAGACCGCGACGCCAGGGGCCACCTGGCGTTCGGCCACGGCATCCACCGTTGCCTGGGTGCGCCACTGGCCTTCGCCGAGGCGGAGGTCACCCTCCGCGCGCTCCTGGCCCGGTTCCCTGAACTTCGCCTCTCGGTGCTGTCCGGAGAGCTTCGATGGCGGCATACGCGACTCATGCGAGGGCTGGAGTCCTTGCCGGTGTTCACGCTGTAACCGAGACTCGGGAAGCATTCGCACCCTGTATCCGTGCTCGATGAGCCGAATCATCTCTATGCCTTCGGCGCGCTCCACCGGCCCCTGTTTGAGCTGTCGAAACAGATCGAGCCCGTTGCGCGCGAAGCCATGGAGACCGAGCTGCCGGAAGTAAGCGGGGTGCTCACTCCGCGGGTACGGGATCGGCTGGCGGGAGAACGTCCAAACGTCTCGGGGGGTGCTCCAGCCTCCTTCACTGTCGTCCTCCACCACGTGGCAGAACGTGCCGAAGGTGGGGAACGGCAGTTCCAGATCGCCCGCGGAATTCTCGATCGCGGCGACCGAGTGGTTCTTCGGGCCCACGGTCGTCACGCCCACCCGCTGCCAGGGCCCGTACACGCCGCCCGGCGCGTCCTGCTCACGGTGCCAGACGAAGGGCAGGCCCCTGGTCGTCCTGGCGTCGTAGATGAGCTGGGACCGGGCTATCCAGCCGTCCGTACGGGCCACGGAGACCAGGCTGCCGGAAACCGGACTGCTGGCCAGGACCTTGGCGCCGGTGTCCGTGGAGCACGCCGTCCCGGAGACCGCTCCGGACGGTGTCGCCGGTGCGGGCGTGCTCGCCGCTGCGGGGGCGGCCACGGCCCCGGCGCAGGCGAGCGCCGGCGCGACCGCGCCATGCGGCAGTGCCCCAACCCGTCCGCCCCGCAGCCTTCTTCGCCGCAAAGCCATCCGGTTCCCACCCCTCAGACCGGCCCCATACGGCAGGGGAGCGTCTTCGTAGCGCGAGGTGGCCGCCGCCAGCCTGTGATTTCGGCCAGATGTCCACCGGCCGGTCGCCGCGCGGATTCCGAGCGCGGATTCCGAATAAGCAACCCATGTCCGAAATAAGAGGACATCGTTAGATGTGGCGGAGCCGACAAGCCCAACTCCGCCGAAAGGGAGCCCCATGAGCGCTGTCACCCAGCCCTCGCCCGCGGTCCGCGAACTGCGCTACGCCGCGGACCTCACACTTGCCGACGTGGACGCCCTGGAAGCGTTCCTCACGTCGCAGACCGACGACGTGCGGCGTGCCCACGGCTTCGGCAATGGTGTCTACTGCACCGTCGTGTCCTTCCAGCACGCTCTCTTCCTCCTGTGCCGGGAACTCCGGGACGTATTCGAGTGCGACGACGGTTCACGCAGTGCGCTGCGCGCGAAGTTCCGCCTGTGGAACCAACTGTGCGGAATCGCCGGACCCTGGGCCGACACCATCGGTTACGACAGCGCCCGTTGGCGCCGTGCCGACGGTTACGACGCGGTGGGGGAGACCGGGAGTGTGAGATACCGGCGCAAGCGGCTGTGGTGACGCGCCCCCGGTCAGAGCCGGGGCGGGCCCAGTTCGGCGCGGCGGTCGTCGGGACGGCACCGGCGGACGTAGGCCGCCAGGTCGCGCACCTCGTCCACCGGCGGTGTGCGGCCGTGCTTCGCGGACTCGAAGAGCGGCACCGCGCCGTCCTCATGGGCGGCACGCCGCATGGACCTGCGGTTCTGCCGGAAACCGGCGACCCGCACCGGCGGGCGCGGATGCTGCACGGGCCGGGGCGGCAGCGCCACGTCCTCCGTGTGGAAGCGGCCGCCTCGGCGGGTGACCCGCTCGCCCGTCCAGCACCGCTCCAGCAAGCCAAGGATTCCCCTATGGGTCAAATCGGCATCATTCCTATGCAGTTGTCCCCATCTGAACAGCGGTAGCCAACAGCCATGGGTGAATGCCTCCACCGGCCTTCCGCTCGGTATCAGTGCGACTGCGCGGTGAAGGCCTCGTAGGCGGGCTCGTCGAAGAGGACGAAGCGGACCTCTTCCACGGCCGTGTCCGCGGTGCGGACCGCCTCGACGGCGATGCGTGCCGCATCCTCCAGGGGCCAGCGGTAGATGCCGGTGGAGATCGCCGGGAAGGCGACCGTCCTGGCTCCCAGTTCGTCCGCCACCCGCAGGGATTCGCGGTAGCAGGAGGCCAGAAGGTCGGCTCGGGGTGGGGCAACGGACCACACCGGGCCCACGGTGTGGATGACCCATCGGGCCTGCAGGTTGCCCGCGGTCGTGGCGACGGCCCGGCCGGTGGCGAGGCCCTTGCCGTAATGGGAGGCGCGCAGGTCACGGCACGCACTGAGGATCTCGGGTCCACCCGCGCGGTGGATGGCTCCGTCGACGCCCCCGCCGCCGAGGAGGGAGGAGTTCGCCGCGTTGACGATGGCATCCACGTGCTGCCGGGTGATGTCGCCCTGCACGAAGGTGATGGTGGTCATGAGGTCATCTTCACCGACTCGCGCTCGTTGGCGGAGTGAGTTTTCCGGGGGCGTGTCGGGGCGTCGGCCGGGAGGTGTCCCTTGCGCCGGACCGAGGGGCCATGGAGCCTGTGCGGGATGGGGTCATCGATGTGGGCAGGTCGGCGGTCGACGTCGATCCGACGTGGGGGTCTGCGGCATGAACCGCTGCTCGGCACCTGTGCGGTCCGACGCCGACGCCGACGTCCTGAAGGAGGTCTCTTGTGGCGCGTGCGTTCTCGGGGGTTCGGGTCCTTGACCTGACGCATGTCCTGGCCGGACCTTTTGCCGCCTACCAGCTGGCGGTTCTCGGTGCGGATGTGATCAAGATCGAGCCGCCTGACCGGCCCGACTTCGTACGGGGCCGGGGGCCGGACCCGGAGCTCAACAGGCAGCTCCGCGGGGTCAATTACCAGGTCCAGGGCGGGAACAAGCGGGCGATGACGCTCGACCTCAGGACCGCCGGGGGCCGTGAGGTCTTCAGGACTCTGGCCGGTACGGCGGATGTGGTCATCGAGAACTACCGTACCGGCGCACTGGCCCGGCTCGGTGTGAGGTACGAAGAGCTGTCGGCGGTGAATCCCGGGCTCGTCTACTGCTCGATGACAGGCTATGGGCAGAGCGGCCCCCGGGCCGAGGTGAACGCCTACGACAACGTGGTCCAGGCCGCTTCCGGCGTTATCTCGCGATGCGATGGCCACAAGCCCAACCTGGCCTTCATCGACTACGGGAGCGGGTACAACGCCGCGTTCGCGATAGCCGCCGCCCTGTACGCCCGGTCCCGCGACGGCCGGGGGCAGCGGATCGACTGCGCCATGTTCGACACGGCCCTGATGCTGATGGCCCCGGCGGTGTCCGCACAGCTCCATCCCGGGGAACGGGAGCAGCCTGTCCAGGAGAGCGGTCTGGGCGCGTACGAGACGTCCGACGGCGTGTTCGTCCTGGGAACACCGACGCCGGACCAGAACCGACGCCTGTGGTCGGCGCTCGCCGCGGAGGGACATCCACATCCTCATTTCGAGGCACTGAGCTCTTTGGACGAGCTCCGGCTGAACAGTGCGGCGATGAGGGAAGTGCTGCGCGACATCTTCCTCACGCGCAGTGCGGCCTGGTGGGAGGAGTGGATCCATCGCCACGGACTTCCCGGCGAAAGGGTCCGGACCCTCGCGGAGGCGGTGGACGAAGAGCAGCTCAAGCACAGGAAGTTCCTGCAGCAGGCACGGGACGGTGACCCGGCAGTGCCGGTCGCTGCCTTCGATTTCGTTCACGACGGGCCGAGCCGGGAACGGCCCGCCCCCGGGTTCGGTGAGCACACCGTCGAGATCCTGGAGGAAATAGGCCTCTCCACGGCGGACATCGACCGATTGCGGGCCGAGGGTGCCGTATAACGACTGCCCTGGGCGGGCTCGGCTCGGTCTGATCAGGTCATTTGGGGGCGCGACCCCGGCATGTGGTGGTGCAGGGCGACGTGTGTGCATGGCCGGAACGAGTAGGTCCGGTCGGCGGCACCGGCGCAGGCCGGCGTCGGCGCCGATGTCACGGGTCTCGTCGGGATCGCCACCTACGGAACGGTCGGCGTGGGCCCGCTGATACTCTCCCCAACCCCTTCGCAGGCATCAGATCCGGCCTCCGGCCCACCGCCCCGAGGCTGGCCGGTTCCCTCACGCCGCCGTTGCCGGGGGCCCGTTCACTCGGGATGATCACCTCTCGTGTCGAGTCGATCACGCAGACGAATGGAGACCCAGACGTGGCATCCCGCACCGTGTCCCGAGCCCTCGCCGCAACTGTCGCCGTGGCGGCCCTGAGCCTGCCGCTCGCGCAGGGCGCGTACGCCGCCGCCCCGCCTCGGCACGCAGCCCCGGTGAGCGTCCGGGACGACGACAACCCGTTCCGGTGGATGGAACTGGACGGGCTGAAGGCCGAGTTCCGGTTCATGTGTCCGGCGGGGCACTGCGTGGGCTACTGGTCCCTGGTCCTCACCGAGGACGTGGCCGCGAAGAAGTACACGGGCGGGAAATTCTTCGTCTACGCGCCCGCGACCGGCGACTTCGGGTTCTTCCTGGACACGGACATAGCCGCGCGCACCGTCGATCACCCGGAACAGGTCCGGCTGATCGACAGCGACTTCATCCGGTCGCACCCCCGGGTCGAGGTGCGCTATGGCAACCCGGAGCAGCCTCGCAAGGCCAAGGCCGTCGCCTCCGCCACGACGCTGATGCTCCAGGCCCGTCCGGGGCTGTCGCGTTCGTAGCCGGATGGCGGCAGCGGTGACTGTGCCGACGTCCGGTCGGCACAGCCCGCCCCTCACACCGTGGCCCTCACGCTGTGGCGCTCACACCGTGGCGCTCACACCACACGGGCCGCCGTGCCCGCGCCGGAACCGGACCGGAATGGCAAACTCCATCCCATCTTTCCCGGCTTCATCTTCTGTTCTGTCACGCGCACGCCAAGCTCTCCCCGCGTCGGGCCGTTTCCCGCGCCCGATTTCGATCCCGACCCCGATCGTAGGGAGGAGAGCGCATGATGCCCCAACGGCATCGGCGGCGGTTCATGACCTGCGCCGTCGTGGCCGCCGCGTTCGGACTGGCCGGCACGCAGTCGTTCGCGGCGTCCGGTGACACCAGACCCCGGCCCTGGAACGCGCGCCACCAGGCCGACATCGGCCGCCAGCACATCCAGACCCTCAAGTCCGGCAAGTCCGCCCTCGCGGCACCTGGAAGCGGCGACAGCGGTTCCGACGAGGCGGAGAACTCCGCCGAGGGCACCGCCCAGTACACCGAGGCCCGTACCGCCCCCGGCGTGGTCGCGCCCGGTGCGTACGGGGCGGCCTGGTCCCAGTTGCAGTCGATGCGGCACACGGACGGAGACTGGTACCACGTCACCAGGAAGGCCTACAACTCCGACGATCCGCGCTACCGCGATGTGAACTCCAACTCCAGTGGCGGCTCCGGGAACGTGACGGGCCGGATCACCGGGATCGCCGCCGACGACCAGGGCTATGTGTACGCGGGCGGTGCCAACGGCGGCGTGTTCCGCTCGCGCACCGGCGGCGGGCACTGGGAGCCCATCGCCGACAAGCTGCCCTCGCTGTCGACGGGCACCCTCGCGCTGGACGGCTCCCGTCGGCTCTGGTACGCCACCGGCGAGTCCAACACCGGTGCGACATCCTTTGTCGGCACGGGCGTCTACGTTCTGGCCGACCCGCGGCACGGGCAGTTCCAGCCCGGCGGGCGGGTGGGCGGCGCCGAACTGGAGAGCACCGTCATCCACGCGCTGCGCTTCGCCGGCACCACGGTGTGGGCGGCCACCAGCCGGGGTGTGTGGTCGCACTCCGTCACCACGCTCTCGGGGCCGTGGAAGCTCGAGTTCGCACCCAACCCCGACTATCTGCCGGGTGGTTCGAAGGCGTCCGATCCCAGCGCCCCGTACAAGAACATCGCCAACGACATCGCGGTGGACCCGAAGGACCCGAACCAGGTGCTGCTGGCCGTCGGCTGGCGCGGCGGGGACCGCTACAACGGCCTGTACGGCAAGCAGGGCGGCGGCTGGAAACCCGTGACCGGGATCGGTGACCTGCCGACCAGCAGCGACGACGTCGGCAACGTGACGTTCGGGGCCGCCGCCGACGGTTCGCGGCTGTATGCCGTGGCCCAGTCCCCGGCGCAGACGGCTTCCAATCCGGACAGTGGACTCAAGGGTGTATACGTCTCCAAGAGCGGGTCGCCGTTCGGGCCGTGGACGCAGATCGCCGACTACACCAAGCTGCGGACCTCGGGCTCGGCGCTCCAGAGCGCCGGCTACATGCCGGGCATCCAGTCCTGGTACAACCAGTTCCTCCAGGTCGACCCGGCCGATGCCGACCATGTCTACCTGGGGCTGGAGGAGGTCTTCGAGACCAAGAACGGCGGTGCGAGCTGGATCACCCCCGGCCCGTACTGGAACTTCCCCTTCCCCTGCTGGAGCATCGACCCCGCAAAGCAGACCGGCGACTGCTCGCCGACCACACACTCCGACCAACACGCCGTCGCCGTCGGCAGCTACAAAGGCAAGACCTGGGCGTATGTGGGGAACGACGGTGGCATCTACCGTCGCCCGCTGAACGGCGCGGTCGACTCCGGCGGGCACGCCAAGGACTGGCAGTCGCTGAACGACGGCACCATCGACACGCTCCAGTACTACTCGGTGGGTGTCGGCAAGGACCGTACCTACGGCGGGACCTCGGTCACCGGCGGACTGCAGGACAACGGCCAGTCGATCCTGCGCGGCCGCGACAAGGTCATGGGATCGAACTTCGGCGGGGACGGCGGCGACACCATCACCGACCCGGACAACGGCTGCAACATCGCCGCGGAATACGTCTACCTCGACATGTGGGTCACCCAGAACTGCGGTGTGAACAAGGGGTCCTGGGCCACGGACCCGTCCAAGGCCACCGAGTACGAGGTCGCGCCGCCGGACAAGGATCTGGGAGGCGCGGGCGCACGATTCATCGCACCCATCACCTCGGACGCCAAGGACACCAACACCTGGGTGGCCGGCGGCCGTCACGTCTGGGTGCAGAACAAGGGCTTCGCGATCCGCTCCGGCGGGGAGTGGAAGAACAGCTACGACCTCGGCGCAGGCCATGTGGCCACCGCCGTCGCCTCTTCGGGCGGCACCGTCTACGTCGGCTGGTGCGGCCCCTGCAACAACCAGGGCTTCAGCCGCGGCATCGCGGTCGGCAACGCCGACGGCACCGGCTGGCACCAGCTCGGCCTCCCCGTCGACGGCACGATCCCGAACCGGTACATCTCCGGCTTCGAGGTCGACCCGGCCGACGCCCAGCACGTGTACGTCGCCGTCAACGGCTTCTCCCGCGCCTGGACCGAAGGGCCGGGCGCCGGCGTCGGCCACCTCTTCGAGTCCCGTGACGGCGGGGCCCATTGGACGGACATCTCGGAGAACCTGCCCGACGTCCCCGCCAACACGGTCAGGCTCCTGCCGAACGGCGGCCTGGCCCTCGGCACCGACCTGGCCACCTTCTACCGCCCCGCGGGCGCGCACCAGTGGCAGGTACTCGGCGATGACCTGCCCACCACTGCCGTCCTGCAGCTGAAGCTGGGCCCCGACGGCAATCTGTACGCCGCCACTCACGGACGCGGCATCCGGTCCTTCGACGTACGACGTCTCAAGGGCTCCGCGAACGACTGACCCGTCGCGCGACGGCCGGTGCACGCCCCTGGACAAGAGGCGCCCGCACCGGCCGTTCGTATCCCGTTCACCCCGGCCGTCAGGAGCCCACAGGTTTGAGTTCGCCGGTGCCGAAGGGCAGCCAGGAGAAGAGGTGCCGGCTCGGAGCGGTGCCCGACCGGCTGATCGTCACCCTGGCACCCCTAGGGACGACCGCCGTCAGCCGGGAGCCCGGGAACCGGGGGTCCTCGGGGTCCGGCGGTGCGTGCCGTGCCTGGACGCTGGCGAGGCGGTCCGCACCGTCGGCCGAGACCGTGAGCGTGGGTGCGTCGTCGCCGGGCGCGTCCTCTGACGCCACGAGCTGCTCCGGGGGCTGCCCGACCGGGACGAGGAGAGGTTCACCGCCGCCCGAGGTGGCGGCGACGGCCACCATGTTCACGGGCGGGACGCCGAAGGCCAGGGTGGTGCCGTCGGGGGTGAGCGCCACGCACGTCGCGGTCGTGAAGCCGCCGAACCCCCTGGTGACCTTCTGCTGCGCCGTGTCCACGACCGCCACGGCGGGGTCGTCGTCGTGGCCGATGCAGACGTGGTCGCCCTCCGGCGAGGCCACGACGCCGTCGGGCCGGAAGCTGGTGTCGATGCGGTGCTTCTCCCCGGTGACGAGGTCGATCGCGTGCGCGACATCGTCCAGCGGGTTGGTGACATAGGCGGCGGAGCCGTCGGGCAGGGCCGCCACCCGGTACGGCCACGTACCCGCTCCCACCGTCCGGAGGGATCCGGCCGTGATGTCGAGGAGGGCGAGAGTTCCCTCGCCTCCGCCTGCCCCCTTGGCGGTCGCCAGGACGCGGAAGCCGTCGGGGGAGATCACGACACCGCCGGGCTCACGGCCGGTCTGGCTCTGCCCGATCGTCTGGGTATGGAACCGGGCGGCATCATGGTATGTGCGGGAAGACCCGTATGCATATGCCGACAACATCCGAACTGAGGCGATTGCATCCGACCAATGCTCAAATAGGCGCATAAGGGGCGTGGTTGGGGGCCCTTCACACCCCGCAACGGATGCTTCGGGGGTGTGCGGAGGAGGGGCCTCCGGGGCGGCGGGACGGCCGTCCGCGGACGTCGCGATATCGCCCCCGGCGGTGACCGGACCTCGCACCGGTCACCGCCCCGACCGGTTCGCTCAGGCGAAGGGGTTGCAGACCGGAATGCCGGCCCACGTGATGTAGACGTACAGCTCTCCCTTGCGCGTGGTGCAGAAGGAGACCACCTTGGAGCCCAGGTCCGTCACCGCCGCCACGAGCATGGTGGCGGGAAGCAGGCTGCCCAGGGAAGCGATGGTGACGACGCCCGTCACGACCTGGATCAGGTCTTTGGTGATGTCCGCCCCGTCCTGGACCTTGCCGGTGACGAAGGGGTCCAGGTGGATCAGCAGCCCGAACCAGGTGACCTTGACGGTGATGCCCTCCGCGAGCTGGGTCGACGCGCTGCGCAGGCTGATGCCGGCTGCCGCGGGACCGACGACCACGCCCTCGCTGTCCTTGCTGACGACGAGCTTCTTGTCCAGGAGCGTGTCCATGCGGGCGACGGCGGTCCCGACCGCGTCGATCGCCCGCCGGCTCACGCCCGCGGCCTCAGCACCCTTGGCATCCAGCCGGTAACCTCCGTCGCCGTAACTCACGAAGGGGGCCAGGGCCTTGCGTTCCGCGGCACTCAGCCAGCCGAGGCTCGCGGAGTCCTTCGTGGTCTGGACCGTCTGTGCGGTCTGCACGGTCTGAGGCGCGGAGGCCGGTGCGCTCGCGGCAGAGGCCGGCAGTGCTGTCGCGGACAGGATGGCTATGGCCGTGGTCAGGCCGAGGCCGGCTCTCAGGAGAGGGGTCGGACGCATGGAGGAACTCCCAGGGGATGAGCCGACGGCGACGGCCGTCGGCTGGGCGCGGTGGGGGATGGCGGAGGGCAGTGCCGACTGAGCCCAGGGGCGGTAGGACTTTGCCTTCCCTTGAGGTGGAAGCTATGGCTCCGCATTGATCCGCGGCAACCCGGGAAGGCTGTGGCCCATCACACAGTTCACCTGCGCTCCGGCCGGGCGCAGAGCCTCCGCGGGGCAGGTGCCGGTGAGGACACCGACGGGCAGGGCTCCCGCCGTGCGAGCGCCGTGCATGTCGTCGGCGTGGTCGCCGACATGCACGGCGGTGCTGTACCGCCGCAGCGCCTGGGCCCTGTCCGCGCCACAACGAGCCCTCGATGACGTCGGGCGTGATGCGGAGGTGGCCGCGGGTGG
This sequence comes from Streptomyces sp. NPDC002537, assembly GCF_053594975.1. Lineage (NCBI taxonomy): Bacteria > Bacillati > Actinomycetota > Actinomycetes > Kitasatosporales > Streptomycetaceae > Streptomyces > Streptomyces sp. NPDC002537. The sequence continues at coordinate 4,827 of NZ_JBSFWT010000006.1, read as the reverse complement.
CCCGGCTCGCTCCCGAGGAGGCGGGGGCAGGCCGGGCCGTGGTGGCCGTACGGCTCAGGGGGGCGCCGTACGGCCGGTCGGTGGGGAGGGTCTGTCGGCCCGGCGGGGTGTGCCTCGGGTCAGCGGGCGATCCGGAACGTCTTCACCGAGCGGGTGGAGCAGGACGCCTTCTCCGAGGCCGTCATGGGGCGGGTCTTCACGACGACCGCGTTGTGCACGCCGTCGGTGCCGTTGGGGGCGGGGCTGGTGACCGTGTCCGGGACGTACCAGAAGTAGTGGCCCGCCTTGGGGCTGTCGTAGTGGGTCTGCCAGGTGCCGGAGACGGTCCGCATCACCTGGGAACGGGCGATCCAGCCCACCTCCCCCGGCTTGACGGTCATGGCCAGCGTGCTGGATTCGGTGTGCGAACTCGACCAGGTATGGCTGTAGTTCGCGGTCACGCTGAGATCGATGAGGTCGGCGAGCTTGCCGCCGGCGGTGATGGACACGCCGGCCGTGTCGCTGGAGCCCACCGTGTCGGACCAGGCCATCGACTGTGACGCGTCCGAGGTGCTGCAGTTGTGCAGTTCGTCGGAGACGCGCCGGGGTGTGCCGAGGTAGGCGGTGCCGAGCTCGGGATCGTTGAAGGTGCACTTGCCTGTGCCGGACGCGCAGTCGGCCAGGATTTCCTTGCGGGAGAGACTGTCGGCGGCCGAGGCGGGCAGCGATGCTGCCACCACTATGCCCATCGCCGTCGCGGCCAGGGCCAGGGCCTGGCGTCCGTACCGGGATCTTCCGTGTTCCGTCATGGGCGGATCCTCCTCATGAGCAGTACGAGAGAACGGTGAAGCCGGGATTCCGGAAGCGTCACCGTGTGTCGCGACGAGACTCGTCCGAATGTCCGGTCAAAACCACCAAGGATTGGTAAAGTTGTGGTTGATCATTCCACTTCTGCCGGGTGGCTGGCGACGGTTGTCGTGTCAGGGGGTCTCTTCGAGGGCTCGTCGGAGTTGCTCAAGTTTCGGTGGCAGGAGATGAGCCAGGCCGTACTGGTGACGTCCGCGGTTGTAACTGCGGATGAGACCGCTCTGTTGCAGCGGCAGCCCCGGGACTCTGAGCGTATGCCGACCGTCGTCATGGGCGGTTCCCGCATGGTTGTGGGCCAGGGATACCCAGAGCGCGGTCGCGCTCCCTTGCAGAGGCTCGGTCAGTTCGGCCCGTACGGGCAACCAATGGGCCAGGGCTTCCCTGCACAACGGTGACAAGGCGACCGTTTCGTCGACCGATTCGAAGTCGGTGCCGTGCTGAGGTCTGCGAACGATGCGGATACGGCTGTGGTCGTCGGCGAGGTCGGTGAGCCGCTGGGCCACCAGTTCGCCGGTGCGTGCCCGGGTGTCGAGCACCATGGTCAGGATGGCGACGAACCGGGCGTGTCCGGGAGACTGGATTCTCCGGAGATCGTCGTCAAGCCGATGCCGCAGCGCGACCAGGCTCCTCTTTCCGGGAGTCGGCCGCAGCTCGACGGGCGTCGGCCTTTCCCGGGGCAGCGGTGGAAACCCTGCTGCTTCCCGGATCAGGTCCAGACAGTCCAGGCGTGCGCTATTGGTCGCCGGAGCGGTCGGCGGCTTCTCCCCGTTCACCAGGCGGCTGCGCAGTGCGCCGGTCTCGGCGACACGGACGTAATCCCACAGCACCGCGTCGTCAAGCAGACGCCTCAGACTGCGGCGGGCTCCGGTGGGCAACACGCCGTCTTTCAGCGCGGCCGAAATTTCCTGGAACACCATCCCCAGTTGGCGCTGCCGTGAACTTCCTGACCGGATGGGCAGATTTCTGAGATCTGCCAGAGAGGGGCAGCTCTCGAATGGATCACTGTTATCGACGTGCAATCGGAGCCTCCTGGCTGTCGAATTCCTTGCGGGGATGATAGGCGACACGCTTGTTATCGAGGAGTGCCGGGTATCGCGATGGCCACGCGATGTCTTTTTAATAACAGGCCCCACGCGCGCGCTCGCCTCCGGAGAGTCGTCGCGCCGTCACTACGTGACGGTTCGTTGATGCGTTGCTCCGCAACGCGCGAGAAGGAGGAGCCTTTCCCGGCTCCTCCTTCTTGAGGGGACTTGCTGCGCCGTCACTACGTGACAGCCTTATGGCCAAGCGTGAGAGCATCCCATGCCGGTCAGTCAACGTGAGGATGTCCGTGGCGGGCATGCCGACCACCGTGGATCGACCGACCGAGGGCACTGATGACAACTGCCGCGCAGCCGAATCCGACGAGGCAACCGAGAGTGTTGGACAACAGGTCGTTGATGTCCGAGGTGCGCCCGGAACGCACGAGGTACTGCGTCGTCTCGATGGCCAAGGACCCGAGCAGCCCGAAAAGCCCTGCCGTGGACGGACGACAGCCGAGCGTGGCGAAGAGAATCCCGCCGGGGAGAAACAGGGCCATGTTCAACAGGAAATCCACGACGTCGGCGGGGTTGCCGACGTCGAGCAGGGAGAAATTGACCGCCTGGCCGCCACCCGACCGTGTGCCGAAGGTGAGGCTGACGACGACGCCGGCCCACAGCCATACCAGGCTCAGCAGCACTCGCCGCGAGGTGTGATGGTTCCGGGTGGCTGCGTAGGTCATGGCGCCGCCGACAGTGCCAAGGGACAGGGCAAGAGCGAAGAAAGGCATACAGAACCCTACAAGCCCGGCCGATATGTGCGGCGAGACGCCGAGATCGGTCGGAGCCGGCCTCATGCCCTGCTGTCCGTACCGAGGTAGCCGAAGTAGTACAGGCCGCCCGGCCTTTCGGCCGGGCGGCCTGTACTACTTCGGTCGACCCCCGCCGCAGCGAGGGCCTACGTGCGCCGCTGGACCCAGGTGGCGACCGAGGACAGGGCCATGCACAACAGGACGTAGATCGAGCCGAAGACGATCACCATCGGGATGAAGGCGTAGACGCCGTTCACGGGCGGGGTCTGCTGGGCGAAGGCCTTGCCGACGAACAGCAGCTCCTCGTAGAGGATGATGAAGCCGAGCGAGGTGTCCTTGAGGGTCACCACGAGCTGACTGATGATCGACGGCAGCATCGTACGGACGCCCTGCGGCACGAGCACGGTCGTCATCACCTGGGTCTTGCGCAGCCCGAGCGCGTAGGCCGCCTCACTCTGCCCCTTGGGGACGGCGTTGATACCGGACCGGAAGATCTCCGCCTGCACCGAGCCGTTGTAGAGCGTCAGTCCGATGACGAGCGCCCACATCGGGGCGGACGTGAAGACGGCCGCGTACAGCAGGAAGATCATGATGAGCAGCGGCATCGCCCGGAAGAACTCCACCACAGTGGTGGCGGCCCAGCGCACCGGCGCATGGTCGGACAGCCGGGCAGTGGCCAGTACGGCTCCCAGCGCGAGCGAGAGGACCGCGGCGATGGCGAACGTCTTGAGGGTGGTCAGCAGTCCGTCGACGATCCGCTGCTGGGTGTCGGCGTACTCGTAGACGCTCCAAAGGCCGCCCTGGAACTGCCCGGTGGCGTTCAGCCGGTGGACGGTGAAGGCGACGAGCCCGAGGAGCGCGGCAGTGGCGATGACGCCGTAGAGGCGATTGCGTGTCCGTGCCCTGGGCCCGGGGACGTCGTACAGGACGTTGCCGCTCATCGGGCCACCGCCAGCCGGTTCTCCAGCAGCCTGAAGAGGCCGCTGATGGTGAATGTGATGATGATGTAGCAGAGCGCGATCCACAGGAAGATCACGTAAATGTCGTAGCCCGCGGCGGCGTTGAGGGTCTTCTGCACCGAACCGAGCTCGACGACGTTGAAGCCCGAGGCGATCGCGGTGTTCTTGGCGAGGGCGATCAGCAGGCTGCCGACGGGCGGGATCGCGGTCCGGGAAGCCTGGGGGAGCACGATCTGCGTCAGTGTCTGACGGAACGTCATCCCGAGCGAACGCGCGGCCTCCGCCTGGCCCACCGGCACGGCGTTGATACCGGACCTGACGGCCTCACAGATGAATGCCGAGGTGTAGCAACCCAGGGCCAGCACGGCGAGCCAGAAGGAGTCCCACCCCTTGAGCCCTAGCGCCGGCAGCCCCAGGGTGACCGCGAGGAAGAGCAGCACCAGCGGGGTGTTGCGCAGAAGCGTCACCCACGCCGTGCCGAACACGCGCAGCGCGGGCACCGGAGAGACGCGGAATCCCGCGACGAGGGTGCCCAGCACCAGGGCGAGCAGTGCACTGAGCGCCGTCAGTTCGACGGTGCCGATGAAGCCTTCGCGGAACATCGCGAAGTTGTCCGACAGGACGTTCACATCAAGTCTCCGGGAAACGCGTGGTGGGCATCATCGGCCGCCGGGCACGGGGCACTCGGATCCCCAAGGTTCTGAAGGGGCGGAACCGTCCGGGCGTCAGTACCGGTCGACCGCGGGCGGAGTCGGAGCGGAGGCACCCGAGAGGCCCAGGGTGGCGTCGTAGGCCTTCTTCCAGTCACCGTTCTTCATGTGCGCCTCAAGGGCGTTGTTGACCGCTTCCCGCAGCGCCTTGTCGTCCTTCTTCAGACCCACGCCGTACGGCTCCTCGGAGAAGGTGTTGCCGACGACCTTCAACGCGCCCTTGTTCTCGGCGGCGTAGCCCTTGAGGATCGAGTCGTCCGTGGTGACGGCGTCCACCGTGCCGTTGACCAGGTCCTGCACGCACAGCTGGTAGCCCTGCTGCGCCTTGGCCTCGGCGACCCCGTACTTGGCCTCCTTGATCCGCTGGAGCGGCGTGGAGCCCGTGACCGAGCAGACCTTCTTGCCCTTGAGGTCGTCCGGGCCCTTGATCGAGCTGTCGGCCTTCACCAGCAGGTCCTGCCCGGCGATGTAGTACGGGCCC